>CAXDRM010000008.1:0-27579 GCA_963991775.1 uncultured Rickettsiales bacterium
TTTATTCAATTTATTCAAGCTGCAAAACTATAAATAAAGATGGGTATTGGTATAATACCAATATCCATTTTTATTTGTAATTTTGTTAAGAGTCAAAAAGCGTAGTATTTTTAGTAAAAACTGTGCAGCTAATAGCCAAAGCTAAAGCTTCTACTCAGCACAGTGCTCGTCAATCTGACAATTTTAACGGTTGGTGAGTGATTTTTTGCTCAAGCAAAAAATTGTATCGAACCATTAGGAAAAAATGAGAATAGGTGGTCCGAGCCAAAAATTTAAATATTAGATAATACTTCGGTGACGTGGTTTTTGACTTTAACCTTCCGCCAAACCTGCTTTATCTTACCTTCAGCATCAATTAAAAAAGTAGCACGATCAATACCCATATATTTTTTACCATACATAGATTTTTCTACCCAAACGCCAAAGCTTTTGCACACATCTAATGATTCATCAGAACCTAGGGTAAATTTTAGCTCATATTTATTTTTAAATTTATCATGGCTTTTGACGCTATCTTTTGAAATACCTAGAATCTCAGTATTTTTTGCTTGAAACTCTGCATAATGATCCGAGAAATCATTAGCTTCAACAGTACAGCCTGGCGTATCATCTTTAGGATAAAAATATACTACCAAATTTTTACCTTTATAGTCTGCAAGGCTAACTTCTCCCTCACCATCTGTTGCCATTTTGAAATTTGGTGCTTGATCACCGATTTTTAATTCACTCATTTTTGCTTACCTTTATATATTGTATATACTGTTAACTAACCTTGTGGTTCGGCAAGCTCACCATCCGGTTACTTAACTATTAGTCATAATTTTTTTAAAATTATAAAAGAAGTAAGTGTCACCAGCAAGAGCCTTCTTCTGATATTTAGTCTCCACCCAATCTGCAGGCTGCTGATACCAAGCTTTTACCTGATCCGCTTGCCAGATTAAATCTTTGTAATCATGAAGCAAAGCTATCATCCAGCTAGCATATTCTTGATGATCAGTTGCTAGACGTAACAAACCTTCCTGCTTTAATTTCTGCGTAAAAACTTTAATATTTTCCTGTTTGATGATCCGTCTTTTATGATGTTTAGTTTTAGGCCAAGGATCTGGAAAAAGTATAAAAATTTTACTAAGTGCATTATCTGGTAGTAAGGATAAGATTTCTAAAGCATCACCTTGATAAATAAAAATATTATCTAGTTTTTCTGATTTAATACGCGCCAGTAATTTAGCTACACCTTGCATAAAAGGTTCACAACCAATAAAAATTTCTTGCGGATTATGACTAGCCTGTAAAGCAAGATGTTCTCCTGCCCCAAAACCTATTTCTAAATTGAGCTTTTTTGTTGAAGCTAAAATTTGCTTTAAATTTTGCTGCTCCTGATCAGCCCGCAACTCAAATTGCGGTAAAATCTCAGTAAATAAATCTTGCTTAGCAGCACTTAATTTTCGACCTTTTCTTTTGACAAAAGAGCGGATATGATGCTGTTGCTCTAACTTTTCAGTCATAATCTATGAAGTTAAAATATAAAGTACAATTTTATACCATTTCAGCAATTTGTGTAGCACTAGTTTTTCTACTTTACACAATTATTTTTACTGAAAGACCGCAGAGAGTAGCAGAAGCATTTGAAAACAAACAACGCGTTGAAATACCATTCAAAAAAATTCGCGATTCAGTAGCTAATGAGCAATAGTAATATATATCCTGATTATCGTCCTTGTGTAGGGATTTTATTATTTAAACCAAGCCAAGGAATCTGGGCTGGCAGACGTATTGATAAATTTAAAGAAGCATGGCAAATGCCCCAAGGAGGCATTGATCCAGGTGAAAATCCACAATTAGCTGCTTTACGCGAATTACAAGAAGAAACTAGCATCACTTCAGCAAAAATTATCAAAGAAATTGATGGTTGGCACAAATATGAAATTGCGGTAGAATTACGTCCAGCTTTCTGGGCAGGCAAATATATTGGTCAGCAACAAAAATGGTTCATTATGGAATTCACCGGCCAAGAAGCAGAAATCAATATTGCAACACAAGATCAAGAATTTATCGAATGGGACTGGGTCACACCTGAATTTCTTCTCAAAAATACCGTAGCTTTCAAAAAAGAAGTTTATCACAAAATTTTAGCAGAATTTACCAAGCTTTAACCTTGGTAAGAATTTGGGAATCACAACACCTACAGTATTTAGTTACATATCACTACTTGGTGAGCTCTTATTAGTACGTCGTTTACTACCATTTCATATCAATATAAAAAAACGCTTAGTCAAAACTCCTAAAACTTACATTCGCGACTCAGGACTAGTCCATAATTTATTAGGTATTAGAACTCTAGATGAATTATTAGGACACCCTGTAGTTGGCATGTCGTGGGAAGGACAAATCATTGAAACAATAATTAACCATGCACCATATTATGCAAAACCTAGCTTTTATAGAACTGCAACAGAAGTTGAAATAGATTTAATTTTAGAAATGGGCACTAAACACGGTAATTGGGCTATCGAAATCAAACGCTCAAATGCTCCTACATTAAGCAAAGGCTTCCAAGAAGCAATTAATGATATAAAACCTAAAAAAACTTTTATAGTCTATGGTGGCACAGAACGCTATCCCATTACCAACGATGTAGAGGTAATTAGCTTAACAGAATTAGTTAAAGAACTAAAAAATACCAACTAATTACTTACTAAAAATTTTTACATATATTCACAATAGTAGCAAGAACACATCTCCTGCTTTTTACAAAATTTGAATATTTTATATTAAATTCAGCTTCTCTAATTTATTGATCTCATCTCGAAGTGCAGCTGCTTTTTCAAATTCTAGATCAGCAGCTAATTGCAACATTTTCTTACGTAATCTCTCTAACTCTTTTTGCTGATCTTCTTTTGATTTATGTGCTAATTCAACCAATTCAGCATCATCCTCTTCAAGCTTCTTACCAACCAAGCCTTCTAAACTATTTACATAATTTTTAATGATGGTTTTTGGCGTAATACCATGTTTTTTATTATGAGCTAATTGGATCTCTCTTCTGCGATTAGTTTCATTAAGCGCAGCCTGTAATGAACCTGTCATTTTATCAGCATAAAGTAAAACTTTTGCCTCGCTATTTCGTGCCGCACGACCAATAGTTTGCACCAAAGAAGTCTCTGATCTTAAAAAGCCTTCCTTATCAGCATCTAAAATTGCCACCAAGCCACATTCAGGAATATCTAAACCTTCACGTAGTAAATTTACCCCGACAATTACATCTATCACACCTTCACGCAGATTTTGGATGATTTCTACACGCTCTAAAGTTTTTACATCCGAATGTAAATATTGCACCTTCACATCTAAATCACGCAAATAATCAGTAAGATTCTCAGCCATTTTTTTGGTGAGAGTAGTGATTAAAGTTCTAAAGCCTCGCTTAGTAGTTTCAGCCACCTCATGCAAAACATCATCAATTTGAGTTTCAACCGGACGAATAAAACATTCAGGATCAACTAAACCTGTAGGCCTAATAATTTGTCTAACATATTTACCTTTAGTCACCTCAAGCTCAAATTTACCTGGAGTTGCTGAAACAAAAACCGTTTGCGGACGCAAACCATCCCATTCCACAAATTTAAGTGGACGATTATCTAAAGCAGAAGGCAAGCGAAAACCATGCTCTACCAAAGTAGTTTTACGCGCCCGATCGCCATTAAACATACCATTAATCTGCGGGACTGTTACATGGCTCTCATCCACAAAAAGCAACGCATTATCAGGCAAATACTCAAATAAAGTTGGAGGTGCTTCACCTGCTTTGCGACCTGATAAATAACGCGAATAATTTTCAATACCTTTACAGCTACCGGTCGTTTCAATCATCTCAAGATCAAAATTAGTTTTTTGCTTAAGACGCGCAGCTTCTACTATCTTGCCTAAATGATCTAATTCTTTAAGACGTGAATCAAGCTCTTCACGAATTTTACTCATGGAATTTTGCAATACCTCTTCAGGCGTAACATAATGATTACTAGCAAAGACTACACAATTAGTTAATTTACGAATTTTCTTATTAGTGAGCGGATCAAATTCAAAGATATCTTCAATTTCGTCACCAAAAAAGCTTAAACGCCAACAAGTATTTTCAAGATGGGCAGGAAAAATATCAACAATATCACCTTTAACTCTGAAACGTCCTCTGGTGAAACTAATTTCATTACGCTCATATTGTAGCTTCACTAAATTGCGTGATAATTCACCAAGCGAAATTTTTTGCCCCACACGCAAGCCAATAGTCATGGCAGCATAAAGTTCTGGCGAACCTAAACCATAAATACATGAAACTGAAGCCACCACAATTACGTCTGGTCTTTCTAATAAAGAACGTGTCGCCGAATTTCTAAGCATTTCAATTTGTTCATTAATTGAAGCGTCTTTCTCAATATAGGTATCACTGCGAGGAATATATGCTTCCGGCTGATAATAATCATAATATGAGACAAAATATTCTACCGCATTATTGGGGAAAAAACTTTTCATCTCAGTATAAAGCTGAGCTGCTAAAGTTTTATTATGCGCTAAAATTAAAGCAGGCCTTTTAGTATTAGCTATAACATTAGCCATCGTAAAAGTTTTACCTGAACCAGTTACACCTAATAAGGCCTGATCTTTTTTACCTGCAGATAAGCCATCTTGCAGCTCTTTTATAGCAGTAACTTGATCTCCTGCCGGAGCATATTCAGACTGTAAATCAAACTGTTTTTCTTGCTGGAAAGCTTGCTGTTTTTGTTGCATTAATAATCATGCTATTGTAAGTTAGCGAGGAGCAAAAATATTAGCTAATTTCAATGCATATTGCAACCCGGATTTATACATTTTTATTTGGCCAATTTGTTGGCAAAGACGAATATGGCAATTCATATTTTCGTCGTAGATACGCTAAACCTATTAATGATAAAACTGAAAAACGTTGGGTTATTTATAATGGCTTAGTTGAAGCAACTAAAGTACCACCTTTATGGCATCGTTGGTTACATTTTATGAGCGATCATCTACCAAGTGAAATTAACATTACTAAACAAAAATGGCATAAAGCTCATCAACCTAATTTTACAGCAACTTCTGCTGCATATTCACCTTATCAAGCAACTAATAAGCAAAAATCAACTTATCAAACTTGGCAACCTAATGAAAAATAACCTTGTAGAAACTATCGTCGGCTTTGCCGTTATTATTTTAGCTTTAAGCTTTTTCTTTTTCGCAAAGAATCAAGCTAATGTAACTAGCGATAGTGACTCTTATCAAATTAATGCAAATTTTGCAGCTATTGATGGTATTTCAGTAGGTAGTGACGTTAGAGTCGCAGGAATCAAAATTGGCACAGTAGCTGCCGAAGATCTCGATAGTTACACTTATGAAGCTAGTTTGAAATTAGCTATTGATAATGATGTTAAAATTCCTACTGATTCAATCGCAAGCGTGGTCAGCTCTGGTTTACTTGGCAAAAAATATGTAGCTATCGATCCAGGCGCTGATGAAACTTATTTAAAATCTGGTGATAAAATTCTTTATACTCAAGCCTCTGTCAATCTTGAAACTTTGATTGGCAAATTTATTTTCAAAGAAGATTAAGCATTAGGCCATGCGCTACATTACTTTAAGCTTGCTTTTCAATTTTGCTTTAGCTCTTAGCCCCTCACAAGCAGAAGAAAATTCTGATTTAGATGAGTTAGTCGAGCAAATTATCGAACAAGATGAAAACAACCCAGAAACAGTTGATGCAGAAACTAGTGAAACTAAAATTTATGCTGCTAATTTAGGTGATGTAAAAGAAAGAATTGCTCGAGCAAAAATTTTAATGTCAGAACAAAATTTTAGTGCATCTCTTGAATTACTAAATTCTGCACAAAATGAAATAGCAGAACAAAATGAGGAGATCGAGCCTGCGCTAAAATTAGAAATCACCAGCCTTACTGCTAATATAAAATATCTACAAAATGATTATGCGGCTGCAGTAAAAAACTTTCATGAAGCTATCGAACTTGCTGTTACCTCTGATTTAAAAACAGAGCTACCTTATCTTTATGCACGCATTGCTTATAGCTATGTAACTCTTGATCCAACTTTAAGTGTAACTTATCTGAATAAAGCAATAAAACTTAATCTTGATAAAAATGACAAGATTGGACTTAGCGAAAATTACTATAATTTAGCAATCATCCAAAAACAATTAGGAAATTTATTAGAGGCTAAAGCTACTGAAAAAAAATATCAGGCACTTAGCAAAGAAACCTCTTCAGCTAATTTTTATCGTTTAGCCAAAACTGCACAAAGCAATGAATATCGTATTGATGATATTATCACTCCTGAAGGCAAAAATTATCGTAAAGCTGAATATGTTGATTTGCAGATTCTGAACAAATTAGATGGTTTTAGCTATCAATATGAATTGCGCATTGGTAGTAAAATGACTTTCAAAACTTTACAAATCATTACTAAAGCTTGCTTAAAATCTGATCCGGTAGATCAGCCAGAAAATATGCTACTTATCGAAATTAATGAAACTGACAAAATTAACCCTAAAAAAAATCAAAAGCTTGATTATAAAAATATTTTCTCTGGTTGGATGTTCTCAGCTAGCCCTTCACTTAACTCTTTAGAACATCCGCTTTATGATGTTAGAGTTATGAATTGTCGCATAAAACAAATTATTTGATAAAATTAAGGTTCCTGAGTGATTTTGCACTTGTTGCAAAATCGTACCGAAGGGCCGCTCGAGTCTTAGTAATTAAAAAGTAACCTTATGGTTCGATACAATTCTTCACTACGTTCGGAATCATTCACCAGCCGGTTACCAATAAAGAAGCAATGCTAATTGAAACAAGCAAAGATCCTATCCCCTATCAAACAGCTCTTCAACAAATGGAAGCATATGTTGCAGAAATAATCACAAATGATGCGCCAGATAAATTATGGTTACTCGAACATCCTGACACTTACACTATGGGAGTTAGTGGTAATGAAGCAGAGCTACTTAACCAAGAAGTAAATCTTATCAAAACAAATCGCGGTGGTAAAATTACCTATCATGGCCCAGGCATGCGCATCGCCTATTTTATGTGTGACCTAAAAAGACGCAAAGCCTGTGATATTAAAAAATATGTTTATGATTTAGAAGAGGTAGTAATTCGTAGCCTACAAAGTTTGGGCATTACAGCAGAACGCCGCGAACAACGTATTGGCTTATGGGTCATAAATGGTAAACAAGAAGATAAAATTGCAGCTATTGGGGTTAGAGCCCGCAAATGGGTGTGCTTCCATGGCTTTGCTTGTAATATTTCACCTGATTTAAGCAAATTTAATAATATCATTCCCTGTGGCATTAATGATGCTAATTACGGAGTAACTTCTTTAGAAAAACTTGGTATTAAACTTGCTTTTAATGAATTTGATGAGATATTAATCCAGAAATTTAAAGAAGTTTTTGGTGCTTAAATTTTTCTTCAGCTTTATCTATTTATTGCTTAGCATTACTAAGCTACAAGCCAATGAATTAGAGCTTGATGCTGCAGAAATTTTCATTGATAAAAATCAAGATATCACCGCTACTGAAAATGTTAATGTTGATTATTTAGAACATAATCTAAAAGCTGAGTTCCTCAAATATTTTAAAAGCCAAGAAAAAATCACCGCACGCGAGCAAGTTAGATATTATAATAATTTAACCAAAGAAAAATTACGTGCTATCGCTATCACTACCGATCGCGAATTTAACAATCTTAGCGCCGAAAACGTGCTTTATCGCTTAAGTGACAATAGCACTATCATCGCCAAAAAAATCACTAAAAAAGATCATATTATCAAATTAAAAAATGGTTCTTTTACTACCTGTAGAATTTGCAATAAAGCAGGCAAGAAACTAATACCTCAATGGCGTATTTATGGCCATAAAATTACCCGAGATGAAAAACAACAAAATTTCTACTTCACCCATGCTTTTTTCAAAATATATGGTGTACCAATTTTATATTTACCCTTCTTTATCCATCCTACTGAAGATGTAAAAAAGCGTAGTGGCTTTCTGGCGCCAAGCTATGAATCTGATAGCGTGTTAAATAATCAATTTTCTTTACCTATTTTCATTAATTTAGCTAGTAATTATGATTTAACCTATACCCCAACTTTCTTTAGTAAAGGCAATGTACATCATGCAGCAGATTTTAGATATTTAGATGAAAAAACTAACTTAGAATTAAACACAAATTTTGTGCGTGAAAATAGTGAATTTAAAGAAAGATTAGTAGCTGAAGGGATCAACCCGAGCCTAGGTAATAATAGCAAATGGTTTGCCAGCCTAGAAAGTAATACACGACTTAAAAATAATTATAATTTAGAAAGTAATATTTTTGCAGTATCAGATAGAGCCTATCTAGAACGTTTTCAAAGAGATTTTCGTGAATTTTATAGCTCTAATGTGAACCTTAATAAATTCTCAGAAACTCAAGAATTTCATGGTGAAATTAATCATTTTCATGAATTTGATAATGCTGCAGCTGATAGTTTTGAACTACCTAATATAGTTTTCAAAAAAGATTTAAAACTTAAAAAATATCAGCTCAAATATAATTATGCTCTAGATTATAATCATGTAAAAAGTGACGCAAATGCTGCGCGTGATCGTCTTGCTTTTAGCGACTTTCTGGGTAAACGCACAATATTAAAAAATGGTGTAATCCTAGATTATGGCTTAAGTAATAATTTAGTGGTTTACAATAATGATTCTGCTAGCAATCAAGCTATCAAACCACGTTATATCCCTGAATTAAAATTTGCAGCTAAACAGCCACTACTTAATCGCAGTAAATTTGGTAAATTTTTACTTACCCCTGAGGTAAAAGCTGTCATTGCTCCAAAAAATCTTAATTCGGAGCAAATTAGCAATTTTGATGGAGCAACTACTAATCTAAATTATAGTAATGTATTAACTGATCGTAAAATCTCAGGCTATGATTTAGTTGAACAAGGCACCAGAATTAGCTATGGTTTTAATAAATTCTTTAGTAATAATTGGTTTGATTTTGAAAATTTCTTTGGCCAAAACTACTATTTTAACGAACAAACTAATCTAGAGCGAGTTAGCGGCCTGCAAGAAGAATTCTCTGATTTAGTAGGACGCGCCCAATTAGAATTTTTTGATAAATTGCGCCTCAGCTATAATTACAAGTTAAAAGAAGAAAATTTTATTCCTTATCATAACCAATATAATTTAAGCTATCTTGGCGATAAATTAAGCAGTAATTTTGCTTTCACTAATTACAAATATAATATACTTGATCCACAAGAAAATCGCGTTTCATATCTTAATTCTAGCGTTACATTACGACCAAATGAGCGCTACGAAATTACTCTTAGAAATCAGCGTAATCTTTTAAGTAGAGCAATTGATCCAAATAGCGGTTCAGTTCGTTCTGCCCTTGATTTAAGAATTAAAGGTGATTGTGTAGATTATTTAGTGACGGTAGCTAGAAACAACATCAATACTGAAAATAACAATTCTGATTTAGCTTTTACTTTTAATTTTGTCATTGCTGATTTTTAAGCAAACCTAACTCTTGAAGACGTTGATTAAAAGCCACTAAACGCTCTTCAGGAATAGCTTTTATTGCAGTTATGGTATGTATATAAGGCAGATAGTTTGGAATAATTATATCTATATTATTTGCCAAAATTACATTTACTCTTTCCTCATAATCATAATCGGCTAAGGCTTCCATATTAAGCGCATCAGAAAACAACAAACCATTAAAACCAATATCATTTTTGATCAGATCAATAATTTCTGGTGACATAGAAGCCGGCAATTTAGTAAGGTTAGTATAGGTAGCATGCCCAACCATCATAAAATTTGTATATTCTCTAAGCTCTCTAAAAGGCTTAAAATCTTTAGTTTGCAACTCTGTTAAACTTGCTGCAATAATAGCCTCTGTATCATGCGAATCAGTAAAACCTCTACCAATACCCGGAGCATGTTTTAAAGAAACCATAATGCCTTCTGCCTGCATGGCTTGCATAAATTCTTTAGCTAAAGCTGTAACTATTTCTGGATCTGCACTGTAAGATCTCTCATCTGTTGCTGCCCAACTAATTTCTTGATTATCAGCTGCAATATTATGTTTAAAAAAGATTAGATCTGCCATTGGAGCAAAATTAATATCAAAATCTAAATCTTTTAGAATTTTAGCAGTAAATCTGGCATCCTGATATAATTCTGCTCGAGCTTTAGCTAAATCTTTTTCTGCTAAATCACCATAATATACAGCCTTTTTTACTAGCTTTTCTGGGTCGGCAATAATTTTTTTAAGACGATCAACTCTACCTCCTTCTTGATCAATAGTGATATATATTTTGCGTTCTGGAAAAATAGAGCGTAAATCTTTAACAAGTTTTTTTACTTGGCGCTCACTAGAAATATTATAGCCAAAAATTATAAAGCCGAAGGGATTAGCTTTACGAAATAATTTTTTTTCATATTCCGTAATTTCTTTACCTTTAATGTTAAAAATAACCGGAGTTACTAAATCATATTGCGCTAGATAATGTTTCTGAGCTTTTTGATATAAGAAATAAACAACTAAAATGCTAAGTAGCAATAGTAAGCTGCAAAGAATTTTGACCAGCAATTTAAACATTAGGTTCGATCAAATAATTTTTCTAAATCAGATTTTTTTAGCTCAACATATGTGGGACGACCATGATTACATTGCCCAGAAAATGGTGTAGCTTCCATATCACGCAAAATTTGGTTCATCTCAGCAAGATTTAAGATACGTCCTGCTCTTACTGAATTACGACAAGCATGATTGCCAAAAAACTCAGTAAATTTTTCAGATAAATTCAAACTCTCACCATATTCTACTAAATTATCGGCTAAATCTTTAATAAAGCCTTTAATATCTATTTCTTTAAAAACTTCAGGACTTTCTTTAAGCTGAATTCCTTTAGCACCAAATTGCTCAAATATTACCCCATATTTTTTTAGCAAATCTTGGGCGTTGATTAATGCTTCTAAGGCTTCTTCACTTAATTCAACAATCTCTGCAAATAAATGCTGTTGTGTGGGAATAGTTTTATCTGCCAAAGCTTTTTTAATTCTTTCATAAGTAATACGCTCATGTGCAGCATGTTGATCAACTAAAATTAAACCATCTTTAGTTTGCGCTACAATATAGGTTTTATGTAATTGCGCGACCGCACTACCTAAAGGATAATCCGCATAGGTTTCATCCATTGCCTCAAGCTGTTTATTGCTTGGCGCAAAATCAGCCAAAACTGCACTAGCATCTGCTGCATTTGCTTCACTTTCTGCTATGTAAGCAAAATCACTTTGTGCTGCAAAAGATCTTTGCATTTGAGTCTGGCTGGGTCTGGTTGCTTGAAAATTACTATTAGCCGCAAAATTACTTTTTGTCGGAAGACTTACTTGCTCTGTTGGTAGATTTTTTTGAAAAGCAGCAACTGCTTGTTCTGCTGTACTAGTTGCGGCTTTAAAACCCGCTCCTTTTAGAGCATTTTTTAATGAGCTAACTAACATATTACGTAATTTTTGCGCATCCCTAAAGCGAATCTCAGTTTTAGCAGGATGCACATTCACATCTATCTCACTATGCGGCAAATTAATAAATAATACTGCCAAGGGATAACGATTACCTGCCAGATAATCTTGATAAGCAACTTTTAAACTAGCATAGATTAATTTATCTTTTACTGGACGCTCATTCACAAAGAAAAATTGCTGCGCATTATTAGCACGGCTAAAAGTAGGCAAAGAAATAAAGCCACTAAATTGATAATCTTCTAGCTGAGTATTAAGCTCAACTGCATTAGTCATAAATTCTTTACCCATAATTCTAGAAATGCGCTCAGCCTTATTTTCTGCTGGATAATGCAAATATTCCTTACCATCAATATGTAGATTAAAAGCAACTTCTGGATTAGTTAGAGCAATTTTTTTTACAATCTCAATAATTTGCGTATTTTCTGCTCGCTCACTTTTTAAAAATTTTAAACGAGCCGGTGTTGCAAAAAATAAATCACGAATCGTAACTAAAGTGCCTTGATTAAGATTAGCTTCTTTTAATTCAGCCATCTCGCCACCAGCAACATTAATTTGATAGGCTTGCTCAGCATTATGTGCTTTTGAGGTTAAAGTTAGACGAGCCACAGCCGCAATAGAAGCCAAGCCTTCACCACGAAAACCCATAGTTTTTATATCGAGTAAATTTTGTCCAGCAATTTTAGAAGTAGCATGACGTTTTAAAGCAAGTGGTAAATCTTCTTTAGCAATACCTAAACCATTATCTCTTATTTGGATTAAATTTCTGCCGCCAGCTTCAGTTACTATCTCAATGTTAGTGGCGCTAGCATCTAAAGAATTTTCAACCAACTCTTTCACTACTGATGCAGGTCGTTCAATAACCTCACCTGCTGCAATTCTACTAATTAAAATATCTGATAATTCACGAATTCTCACTTTACCTAATGCCCTACAATGCTTTGACAAATTGATGAGCAACAGAGTATAATATTTACCTTAAAATACAAATAACTATGACTGAAAAAACTGAAAATAATTTTAAAAGCGGCGAACAAGAAATTTCACTAACTGATATCTTGCAAGCACATGATATTTTAATTTCTATCTTGCTAGGTAAAACTTTAGCTAAATATGACAAGCCTGCTTTAGCTATTGCACAAATGCTACAAATGGTTGAAATGCAAGAAATTAATGATAATGCTAAGGCGCATATTAAATTATTACTTAAGCCTCTGGAAGAATCTCTTAAATAATGCAACTCGGTTTCAACCTCAATTTTGCTGATTTACATGATAATGTCGGTTTCACAAAAATTGATGAAATTTTTCTTAAATATCTAAAAACAGCAGATAGTGATTTAGCTGCTAGATTAATTAATGCACGCCAGAACTTGCCTTGCTCTCTTGAAGAAAGCAATTTAATTATTGCGCTTGCACCATATTTACAAGATTTTTTAGCTAAATTATTTGCACAAGAAAAACCTCTTACTGAACTTAAAAATAAACAAAAAAAAATCCAACAGATTCTTGATTGCAAAAGGTTATTTGTACAAAGAAAAGCGCTCAAAACCCATAAAAATACTGAGTGGCAAGATTTTGATTATAAGGCTGCGCAGCAAGAAATTTGTCAAATTACTGGGCAGGATTTTTCAACAGAGAATTTTGCCAGCTATATTGTAGCGCAGCTTGAAGCAAAATCTGACATAGCAGATATTTTTGGCAAATATGCTGCCTGGGCGGTACTTAGTGAAGCTGGCCGCAAAACTCATCATGGCTCACAACTTTTTCAAAATCCGCATAAATTAGATTATGCTAATTTAATTGCCACTGAAACCGACAATGTAGCAGAATATAATGAGCATAAATTTTCTGCAGATAAATTACGTAAACGTGAAGGTTTTGACTTAACTGACCCTGGCGTATCTTTTGAGAAAGCAAGTAGTGAGGCACATTACTGCATTTATTGCCATGAAAGAGGCAAAGATTCTTGCTCAAAAGGTCTGAAAGAAAAAAACGGAGAATTTAAAAATTCTGTGCATGATATTAATTTAGCTGGCTGCCCTTTAGAAGAAAAAATCTCCGAGATGAATCTATTGCGTAGCCAAGGTTATATTCTTGGGGCACTTGCCACTGCTATGATTGATAATCCTTTACTTGCTGCTACAGGTGAACGCATCTGCAATGATTGCATGAAATCTTGTATCTACCAAATGCAAGAACCGGTAAATATTCCTCAAATTGAAACAGAAAATTTACGCCAAATTTTAGCTCTAGATTATGGTTTTGAAATCTATGCCTTACTAGCTAGTTGGAATCCATTAAATTTTGCACGCCCCTTATCCAAACAAAATACTAATCATAAAATTCTAGTTGTAGGACAAGGACCAGCAGGCTTTAATTTAGCCTATCATCTTTTACAAGAAGGACATCAAGTTACAGCAATTGATGGTTTAAAAATCGAACCGTTAGAAAAAAATTTTTCTAGTGATGATTTTGCACCAATTAAAGATGTTGCATCTGAGATTTTCGAGAATTTAGGTGAAAGAATCTCTTACGGTTTTGGTGGTGTAGCTGAATATGGTATTACGGTACGTTGGAATAAAAATTATCTTTCTTTAATTAGAATTATTTTGGAACGTCATAAAAATTACCAGCTTTTTGGTGGCGTTAGATTTGGTAGTCAAATCACCAGAGAAATTGCCTTTAAGCAATTAGGCTTTAGCCATATTGCCCTATGTATGGGTGCTGGTAGCCCCAATATTGTTCCACTAAAAAATAATTTAAGTAATGGGGTGCGCAAAGCTTCCGACTTTTTGATGAATCTACAATTAAGCGGTGCTTTTAAAACAGATAGCTTAGCCAATTTACAAATTCGTTTACCAGCCTTGGTAATTGGTGGAGGTCTTACCGCTATTGATACTGCTACAGAAATACTTGCTTATTATCCGTTACAAATTGAAAAATTTTTGCAAAATTATGAAGAGCTTATAAAAAATTCTGCTGAGGCTACAATACGCCAAAATTGGACTAAGCAAGAAGCAGAAATTGCTGATGAGTTTATCGCACATGCTAAAGAGCTGCGCACTGAACGCAAAAAAAATAATCCAGATATTAATGGTTTAATCAAAAAATGGGGCGGGGTTAAATTGGTTTACCGTAAAAAATTAATAGATTCACCAGCCTACCGGCTTAATCATGAAGAAGTTGAAAAAGCTTTCGAAGAAGGCTTAGTTTTTGCTGAAGAACTTACTCCCAAAGAAGTACTACTCGATCAATATGATAGCGCTAAAGCTTTAACTCTGAACAATAAGGATAAAGCTAGCATCACTTTGCCAGCGCGCAGCATTTTAATTGCAGCAGGTACCAAACCAAATACTGTGTTAGCGCGCGAAGATCAACAAATCGAAACTTCTGAATTATATTTCAAAGCTCTTGATGAACAAGGTAGAGAAAAAATTCTTAGCACTAATTGTAAAGCAACTGAGCAAAGTTTTATTACCCACCGTGAAGAGAGTGGACAAGCAATTAGTTTTTTTGGTGATATGCATCCTTCCTTTGCTGGTAATGTCGTAAAAGCTATGGCTTCAGCAAAAACTGGCTATCCAGAAATAAATCATGAACTTAGTAAAATTAAACCTCTAGATAATCAGTGTGATCTTGCTGATTTATTAAAAGCTAAATTAGTAGAAGTAAAACGCCTAACCCCTAATATTGTTGAGGTAATTGTTAAAGCTCCGCTTGCTGCACGTGAATTTAAACCTGGCCAATTTTATCGTTTCCAAAATTTTGAACAAACTGCCATAAATAAAAATGGCAAAAAATTAACCATTGAACCTCTAGCTTTAACTGGTGCTGCCGTTGATTTAGATAAAGGCTTAGTGAGTATGATTGTTTTAGAAATGGGCGGCTCTTCTAATTTATGCGCTAAACTTAAAGCAGGTGAAGAAGTAGTATTAATGGGTCCTACTGGTACGCCAACCGAAATTTACCGCGATAAAACTATATTACTAGCTGGTGGAGGATTAGGTAATGCCGTATTATTTTCAATTGGTAAAGCTTATCGCGCTTTAGGTAGTAAGGTACTTTATTTTGCTGGTTATAAAAAAGCTATAGATCGTTATAAAACTGCTGAGATTGAAGCTGCAGCTGATGTAGTAATTTACACTTGTGATGAGCAAACTAACTGGCAAACTAACCGCCCTCAGGATAAAGTTTTTACCGGTAATATTATTGAAGCAATGGAGGCTTATGCTAGTGGCAAGCTAAGAGAATGTGTCGTTGATTTTGCTAAAACTGAGCATGTAATTGCCATTGGTAGTGATCGTATGATGCGTGCTATTAAAGAAGCAAAAAATAATATTTTAGCTAAATATTTTGCTAAAACTCCCACCGCAGTCGCTAGTATTAATTCACCAATGCAATGTATGATGAAAGAAATTTGCGCACAATGTTTACAAAAACATATCGATCCAGTGACCAAAAAAGAATATTTTGTTTATTCATGTTTTAACCAAGATCAAAATATGGATGCGGTGGATTTTACTCATTTAGAAACTAGACTTAAACAAAATTCACTAACTGAAAAATTAACAGCTGAGTGGTTAGCGCAGAATTTATAATAACAATATGATAGAAGTGTTACTCTGATTTGCTTGCGCTTTCTGCGAAATGCTCCTGATACGCAAAGGCACAGCAACACTCCTATCATATAAAACATTAGGCAAATCTATGCATCCTAAATTAGATAACTATCAATTAAGTTGGTTGGAGTTAATTGAAAAGACTCGGCAAAATTCTGGCAAAGAAAATTTACTTAAGGCAGTTGGTAAATTTTCTGAGCATATTACTATTTATGATTTAACTGCTGGTTTAGGTCGCGATACTGTGATACTTGCTCGGCATGGTTTTAAAGTTAGAGCATTTGAGAAAAACCCTGTTTTATTTGCGTTACTGCAGAAAGCGCATCAAGAATTATTAGCTAGTAAATATCAAGAAATTGCCAAGAAAATTACTTTAATTAACCAAGATAGTTTAGAATTTTTAGCTAAGCATCAGCCAGGAGAAACAGAAATTTTCTATATTGATGCAATGTTTCCTGAGCGCAAAAAATCAGCTTTAGTAAAAAAAGATATGCAATTTTTACAACAGCTAGTTGGTGATAATGATAATGCAGCTGAGCTATTACAAGCCGCCCAGCCCTTTGGCAAAACTATTCTCAAGCGCCCTAAAACCGCTCCACCCCTTTCCTCACCCCATCATATTGTCAAAGGTTCAAAAATTATTTTCTATATTTACTCAAAATCACCATATTGAGCAGCCTTTTCTAAAATATAGTGCTTTTTGAGCACTATATTTTAGCGGAGTGATTCGCTTCAACTGCAAAAATTTACTCATGTATTATCTATCATACTACCGGACAAAAGTTTTATTTTATGACAATAGTACTTAATCCGGCTCTTGAGTGAACCGAAGCAAAGCGAAGGTTTGTACCGAAAGATCCTTTAGATGTTCATGTTTAACTATTCAGCTTCTTTGGCCCCTCGGTAAAATTCTCGGCTAAGGCCGAGAATCACTCGGGAACCTAAGTTTTCAACTTGATGTTTTTTTATTTTTGTCCGGTAGTATGATTATCTATACACTCCGTAATTTTTGCAGTTGAGCTCACCAAAAATGCAAGCACACTATGATGATTTTAAACAGAGACATTATAAATTTGAATCAATCTGCCACTCATATCATTTCCCAACTTGACAAAAAATAGTATAATGTTACAAGATACACAGATTTGTTACATATGAAACACCCATCTCATGCTAAGCTGCACCAACATCTCTTACATAATTGACCAACAAAAAATTCTTAACAAATTAAGCTTTAAGCTAAAACAAGGTGAGCATTTACTTATCTTAGGTGAAAGTGGTTCAGGTAAAACGACTTTGCTGGCAATGCTTGCTGGTCTACTTACCCCAAATTCTGGTGAGATTATTTATGATGATAAAAAACTATATCAATTAAACAATAAGGAGCGTGATAAGTTTCGCGGAAAAAATATTGGTATTATTTTTCAAAATTTTCATTTGATTCAATCATTATCAATTTGTGAGAATCTAGAAGTTGCAGCACAAATGTCAGGGCAAAAAATTGAGCAGCAACAAATTAATAATTATTTAAAAGAGTTAGGTTTAGCAGGTAAAGGTAAATATAAGCCAAATGAACTTAGTGTTGGTCAAGCGCAACGTGTTGCTGTGTTACGCAGCTTTGTAAGTAAGCCTAAATGGCTCTTATGTGATGAACCAACCTCAGCACTTGATGCAGCTAATACGAAAAAATTATTAGACTTACTTAAAAAAGAAGCAAAAAAACAACAAGCTTCCATCATCATTGCTACACATGACCTGCGTGTAAAAGACTATTTTAAAAATGATAAGATTTTAGAATTATGAACCTTTTCACAATTTCTTATAAATATCTACTGGCCCGACTGCAAAATACTTTGCTTAATATTATCATGATGGCAGCTGGCGTAATGTTAATTACTATCTTAATCTTAGCTAGTTTTCAGATTCAACAAAGATTAACTGCTGATTCTAAAAATATTGATGCAGTAATTGGAGCTAAAGGCAGCCCTTTACAATTAGTGCTCTCTACCATTTGGCATGTTGATATTCCAACTGGCAATATTGATTTAAAATTAGCTAATAAAATTAGTAAACATCCACAAATTAAATGGACTATTCCACTGGCTCTTGGTGATAATTACCGCAGCTTTCGTATTATCGGTAGTGATAAAAAATACCTAAAACATTTTAATGCTAAATTTAATATAGGACAAATTTGGCAACATCCGATGGAAGTAGTATTAGGAGCTAAGACAGCTGCAGAAACTGGTTTAAAAATTGGTGATAAATTTTACGGTAGTCATGGCTTAGTAGCAGGTGGTGAGCTGCATGCTAATGAAGCTTATTGGGTAGTAGGAATATTAGAAGAAACTAACACTGTATTAGATAGATTAATTATTACCTCTTTAGAAAGTGTCTGGGATATTCATAGCCATGATCATGAAGAGCATGAACAGCACCATGATGGCTACGAACATCACGATGATCATGAAGAACATAACCAGCACCATGATAGTCACGAACATCACGACGATCATGAAGAGCATAACCATCACCATGATAGTCACGAACATCACGATGAACATGAAGAGCATAACCATCACCATGATAACCACGAACATCACGATGAACATAGACACGCCAATGAAGAGATTACTGCTTTATTAATTGGTTATAAAAATCGTCTTGCTGCATTAAGCTTACCACGTTTTATTAATCAACAAACTTCCTTGCAAGCAGCCAGCCCTGCTTTTGAAATTACCCGGCTTATTAAATTAATAGGAGTAGGTAAAGAAGGTATACTAATCTTTGGTAGTTTTTTAATTATCTTAGCTTTATCTAGTATTTTAATTGGCCTGTTAAATTCAGTAAATCAAAGACGCTATGATTTAGCTATCTTTAGAACTTTGGGGGCTTCTCGGCAAAAAATCTTCTTACTTGTTATTATTGAAGGAATGATCGTAGCATTTTTAGCCAGCATGCTTGGCTTGCTTTTAGGTCATCTTGCTCTAGAACTTATCGGCAATAATACAGTAAAAGGAGCAGAGCTTGGCCTTACTGGCTTGATCTTCTTACCAGAAATCTTTAGATTATGGCTGATTATATTATTTCTTTGCCTGGTAATTTGTGTCTTCCCTGCTTTTAAAGCTTACAAAACAGATCTACAACAAATGCTTTCTAAAGCTTAGCATTACAACTTTAAGCTACTCTTTACTAATTGGTGCAACAAATGCCCATGCTTTTAGCATTGAAGAATATTCTGGAGATGAGCTTGATTATACTTTACAAAATCTAGAAAGATTAAAAGTAACTGGTAATGCGCTTAGTTGGGATATTTTTGCCGATACTCAAGAAAATGAAGAATGTACTATTGATGCAGAAGGTTATGATCTATGTTTAATTAAACCTATTTATAGCCCAACCATAAAAGCACTTGATGGTAAGCAAGTAACCGTAATGGGTTTTATGTTTCCGCTTGACCCAAATGAAGAGCAACGTAATTTTTTATTGGGTCCTTATCCTGCTAGCTGCCCTTTTCACTACCATTCTGGTCCTGCTGAAATGGTCGAAGTTATTATTTCCAAACCAGTCAAATTTTCTTACGATCCAGTAACAGTAACCGGCAGATTATCTTTAGAATATAATCAAGAAACTGGCATCTTTTACTATTTGCGTGATATGTAGTGCCAAATAAAGCTAGGATTTGGTATAAATTATTTACAGATTGCTTAGGTAGTAGAAATCTAATTATTTTATAGATATTTTTTAAGGAGTGCTAATTATGAGTAGCGGAATGTACAAAATTACATGAGCACACGCAATAATTAGTAACGACTTAGCTTTGCCAACAGAAATAATTTTTTATAATTATTTCTGTTGAAAATAGCATAAAAGAATTAGATTTCTTCAGCACGTTTTCTAGCAAGATCATCTACTAACTCATTAAACTCATCGCCATTATGAGCTTTAACCCAATGCCACTTAATTTGATGTTTTTGGGTAGCACTGTAAAGAGCTTGCCATAATTCTTGATTTTTAACCGGCTTTTTATTGCTACTACGCCAATTATTTTTAAGCCAATTATGAATCCATTCTGTAATGCCCTTACGCAAATATTGCGAATCTGTATAAAGCTCAATCTGACAAGGTTGCTTGAGAGCCTCTAAGGCTTTTAAAGCTGCAGTTAATTCCATTTGATTATTGGTAGCAAGCTCAGCTGCCCCGCTTAATTCTTTGCGTTTTTCACCATAAATAAGTAAGGCAGCCCAACCTCCTTTACCAGGATTACCAAGCGCCGAACCATCTGTATAGATTGTTACCTGCTTCACAAAGCTACCTGCTCTAAGGCTACTAATCTCTCATAAAAATCACCCGGATCTTTGGGCTTATAAAGATTTTTATGTTTATGATAAAAATAATCATCTAAGCGAGTTAAATAAAAACGCAAACCTGCCAATAAACAAAAATTTTTGAGCTGTGCTCTTTCTTGCGTTTCTAGAGCACGCTGTGTTTCATAACCGCTAATCAAATTATTAATTTGCTCTAATGAAAATTCTTTATCTGTAGTGAAACACCAAGCGACAATAGCAATTGCCAGATCAAAAATCAGATAATCATAACAGGCAAAATAAAAATCTATTAAGGCACTAAATTTACCATCTTGAAAAAATACATTATCTGGAAATAAATCAGCATGAATAATACCTTGCGGTAAATAATTAAAATCTGCTTGGTTAAGCTGCTCTATAATCCTACCGATGAATTGCACTTGCTGCTCATCAAAATGACGCTGTAATTTTAATTTTTGATATAATTTATTAATACCCAGCACAGAAAATTCATTGCTACGCTTCTTAGGAAAATTTTTACAAGTAAGATGTAACTTAGCAATTTGCTTACCAAATTCACTAAGCTGCTCATTAGTGATTAAATTAGTAGGACGCCCTGCTACAAAATCTATAATTACTCCTGTTTTAGCATTAAAATTAAAAAATAAACTATTCTGTACAGTAGAATAAATTTTTGGCGCAGCAAAATTTTGCGCTGGTAAATAAGCCATTAATTCTAAAAAAAATGGTAAATCTTGACGATTAACTCTTTTTTCAAAAATAGTCAGAATATATTTACCACTGGTATTATCTAATAAAAAATTACTATTTTCTGTACCTTCACTAATTTCTTGAAAATCACGCAATTCACCTAGATCATAATTACGCAAAATAGTTTGAATATCTTCTCTAGCGAGTTTAGTAAATACTGCCATTATGCAACTTTGATTAATTTTTGATTAATAATACTATATAAATATTTATCCAGCTTTTCTACAGCAGTAAAATTAGCACGCACTAATTTTTCATAAAAATCTAACTGCTGCTGATAAGCAAGAGGAATCTCTGTTAATTGCTCATATTTATAATCAATGATTTTAAAATGATTACCATCTTGCACTAGCAAATCTAACTGACCTCTTTTTAACTGACCATTTTCTTGCATGGTTAATTCTAGTTCTGCATAGCCAGAAGCTGCAAATAATAATTTAGCTGCCTCACTATTAGCAATCTGCTCTAAATCTGCAATGATCTGTTCACTCTCAGCAACAGCATTTTTGGCCAAATAATCTTTAATAAAATCAGACTGGTAACCAGCACGCCACAAATAAAATGCTTGGTGATAAAGCTGACCTATTTTAGTAGCCTGGTTTTCTTGTGGCTCTGTAAATTCTAAATCCGCTAAATTAGCTTGCTGAGTTTTAGCTAAAAAATTTAATTCTTTTTGCTGCCCTTGCTTTACTTGCTGCTGCTTTTTTATCTTGGTGCTTTGTTGCTCAGTTTTAAAAATTAACTTGCCAGATTCAGTCTCATGATAATTTAACTGCTCCGCAACTTCTAATAATATTTCTTGCCAGAGATTTTTTTTACCTTGCTTATTTGCTGGTAAAATATAAAGCTCATCCTGTGCCCTAGTTAATGCTACATATAGTAAACGCCAAGTTTCAGCTTGTTGCTGCTCTTGATAATTGCTAAAATATTTTTCTAAAATTTCTGGCTTCTCACTTAAATTAGCCAAGACTAAATCATCTTGTGTAATAAAATATTCGCGACGCATTTTATTACTCGAAACATCATCAGTAAGCAAATAAACTATTGGCGCCTGTAAACCTTTTGCTTGATGAATAGTTAACACTCTGACGCGATCATTGACAAAATTTATTTCATCCTGAATCTCTGGTTCATAATTAATAATAAACTCTAAAAAATCTTTAGGATTATCATTAAATTTAGCAAAATCTGTAACACAACCTAAAAAAGCATCACATAGTTTTTCTGCCTTTTGTCCATAAATTTCGAGATATTTTCTACGCAGACCTAAATTTTCTAAAAGATATAAGTAAAATTCTGGTAGACTAGCCTGACAATTTTTAAATAAGCTTTTTAGATTTTCTAATTTTTGCCACAAATCTTGCGTTGAAGCTTTGCTTGCGATGCTTTCTACTAGACTTGATTTACGCCCCTGACATAAAGCATAAAGTTCAGACTCATTAAGAGCAAATAAAGGTGATTTTAAAATTGCTGCTAAATTTAACTCATCTTGTGGAAATAAAATAAAACGTAAAAAACCAAGTAGATCCATAATTAACACATAATCACTTAGCTTAAATTTTTGATCACTACTAAATTTTATATCTCTAGCTTCTAAAGCTTTAAGCACCTCTTGGTAATGGCGATCTCTTTTACGACATAAAATCAAAATATCACCAGGGCAAAGCACCTCACCAGTAGCACTTAAAATTTTTTGACTAGCTAGAAACTGCTCTAAATGCTCTGCCAATTTTGCGGCAATATGCTCTGTAGTTGCTTCTTGCTTAGGCTGCTTTGGAAAAGCCATAAATTCATTTGTTTCTTGCTCTTCATCATGTTCAAGAGCTGGCCATAATTCGATTTTACAGTTGGCTGTTTTTCTAACTGCTTGATGAGTTACTTGGCTATCACTTAAACTATATTGTACCTCTTGCTGCTCTGCCAATTTATCTACCAGCTGCAAGATTGCTGCTTGCGAACGGTAAGAATTCTCTAGATTTATTTCAGTAAATTCTTGCTTAATATGTGCAAATTTTTGCGCAAAATTTTCTTTAGCTTGATAAAATGATTCACGCACTACCCCTTGAAAACTATAGATAGATTGTTTTTCATCACCAACAATGAATAAGGTTTTATGCTCTTTAGCTCCTGCTCCACTAAAAAAATCTGCACTCAGTAAGGCGATAATTTCCCATTGCCAAGGATTAGTATCTTGAGCCTCATCAACTAAAATATGCTCAAATTTATAATCCTGATTATATAGAATTTGTTGGCCAAATTCTGGATCTTGATAAAGCTCTAAAGTTTTTAAAATAATATCTTCATAATCTAAAAGATTTTCTTGGCTTTTAAGCTGCGCATAATGCTCTAAGAAAATTTGCGCCACTAATAAAAAATCACCATTTAAATCAAAATAACGCTGCAATTTATATTGCTCATAATAAGCTTCGTAACTATTACGCAATTGCTCCAATTTTATTTCATAATCTAGGATTTTACTGGTTAAAACTTTTTTAAAAGGTCTTTTGGCAAAGCTCTTTGATTTAGTGCAGCATAATTGTTGTAAATCACGCAATGAGAATAATTCAGGCTGCTGTAATTTTTTTAGCAAAGCCAATTTATCTGGGGTTAGAGCATCCGGTATTAGTTTAGCTTGGGCGTAAAGCTCTTGAAAAAACTCGTAAGAAATTTGCTCTTTTAACTGAGCCACCAAAATTTCTGCATAATTTTCTAAAGGCTTTAAAGCAAAAATATTTTTTAATTTTTCTAAATATGTAGCAAAGCCCCCTGACTTATTAATAAGATAAATTATCTTAGTACGTTTAGTAATAATTTCTGCTAAAATCTCACTAATAATATTATAGTGAAAGCGGCTTAGTAATTTATCTAAAACATCTTTAAGGACTGGGTTTTTGAATAATTCTTCTTGGGCACGGGTGGCAATTTCTTTGGCATAATTACTATCCATAATTTGCAAGCCTGGTTTAAGACCAGCTTCAAAAGCATATTTAGTTAAAATATTTTGACAATAAGCATGGATGGTTTGAATTTTAAGCTGTGGTAATAAATAAAGAGATTTAGAAATTTGCTCTTTGATCTTAGCCAAAGCATAATTTTCACTACCATAAAATTCTTGGCAAAATTTTTCCAACTCAGCATCATCTACCTGTTGTAATTCAGTCAATTTAGCAGTAACACGCTGCTTCATTTCTGTGGCTGCTGCGTTGGTAAAAGTTAACGCCAGAATTTTTTCTAGATCTGTACCAGAAAAAATCAATGCTAAAATACGATCAATTAGGTTGTTAGTTTTACCTGATCCAGCATTTGCAGCTAAAAAATAGGATTGCTGATTACTATACAAATTTGCTACCTAATCTACTTGTCTTTTGTGATCTGAGCGATTATATTGTTTGTGCATTAAATTGAAAGAAATGAGCAAAGAAACTAACAAAAAAACTGACAATAAACCACAAGATCCGGAAAAACGTGATTTTATGGTTTTAACAGCATCAGCTGTAGCTGGTGTAGGTGCAGCTGCCACAGCTGTGCCTTTTATTGCCTCTATGAACCCTGCTGCTGATGTTAAAGCCCTAGCTAGTATCGAAGTTGATGTTTCAGGTTTAGAGCGCGGTGATGAAATGAAAGTTAAATGGCGTGGTAAACCAGTATTTATCAAACGTCGTACAGCAGCTGAGCTTGAAGAAGCTAACAGCGTAGCCTTAAAAGATTTACCTGATCCACAAACTGATAGTGAAAGAGTGCAAGAAGGTAAAGAAGAATATCTAGTTGTAATTGGTGTATGCACTCATTTGGGCTGCGTACCTCTTGGTAAAGGTTCTGGTGAATATAATGCTTGGTTTTGTCCTTGTCACGGTTCTCATTATGATGTCTCAGGTAGAATCAGAAAAGGTCCTGCTCCTACAAATTTAGCAGTACCAGAATATAGTTTTGTTTCAGATAAAGTTATTAAAATAGGTTAATATGGCACAAAAAGGCAATAAAACTCCCCCGTTAAAATTAGGTCCAGTAACTGGTTGGATTGATGAAAGACTACCAGTTTTCACTTATGTTCACGAACATTTAGGTCAATATCAAACTCCTAAAAATTTAAGCTATTTTTGGAGCTTTGGTTCTATAGCAGGTATTGCTTTAGTAATTCAAATTATTACCGGAATCTTCTTGGCAATGCATTACACTCCACATGCTGATCATGCTTTTGACTCGGTTGAGCATATTATGCGTAATGTAAATTATGGTTGGTTAATGCGTTATATCCATGCGGTAGGTGCTTCAATGTTTTTCATTGCGGTTTATTGTCATATTGCGCGTGGCTTATTTTTTGGCTCTTATAAAAAACCACGCGAGATTATTTGGTTTATGGGTATCATTATTTTCTTACTAATGATGGCCACTGCTTTTATGGGCTATGTTTTACCTTGGGGTCAAATGAGCTTCTGGGGCGCAACTGTTATTACTAACTTATTCTCTGCAATCCCATTAGTTGGTGATTCTATTGTAACTTGGTTATGGGGTGGTTATTCGGTTGATAATCCAACGCTTAATCGCTTCTTTGCTTTACATTACTTATTACCATTTTTAATAGTTGGTGTGGTAATTATTCATATTATTGCCTTACACATACCAGGTTCAAGCAACCCATCAGGTATAGAAGTTAAAACAACAAAAGATACTGTACCTTTTCATCCTTATTACACTATTAAGGATTTTGTAGGTTTCGGCTTTTATCTAATTATCTTTGCATATTTTGTATTTTTTAAGCCAAATGCTTTAGGTCATCCGGATAATTACATTCCTGCTAACCCGTTAGTAACTCCTGCACATATTGTTCCTGAATGGTACTTTTTACCTTTCTATGCAATTTTACGTGCCATTCCAGATAAATTAGGGGGTGTTATTGCAATGTTTGCTGCTATTTTAATTTTATTTGCTTTGCCTTGGTTAGATAAATCAAAAGTAAGAAGTGGCTATTATCGTCCACTTTTTAAATTAGTTTACGTAATATTTATTCTAAATTTTGTGGCACTAGGTTATTTGGGAGCCAAACCAGCTGAAGGTATTTATGTAATTCTTTCGCAGCTTTCTACTTTCTTTTATTTTGCCTATTTCTTATTTATTTTGCCTGCGCTTAATAAATATGAAAAGCCTATTCCACAACCAGCTTCGATTGATGAGCATTATAAAGCTAAAAAGGCGAGGTAACTATGTTTAAAATTATTACCTTATTATTATTACTAACTAGTAAAAATCTTTTTGCTGCTGGCGGTGAGTTAATCGAATATGAGCAGCATAATTGGTCTTTTGATGGTTTTTTTGGTAAAGTTGATCGTCAATCTGCACAAAGAGGTTATCAGGTTTACAAAGAAGTTTGCGCTGCTTGTCACAGTATGAAAAGAGTTTACTTTCGTAACTTAACTGAGCTTGGCTTTAGTGAAGCTGAGGTAAAAACCTTAGCTGCTGAGTATCAAGTTACTGATGGACCTGACGAATATGGTGACATGTATGATCGGGCAGCTAAACCATCTGATACATTTCCAAAACCTTTTCCTAATGAAAATGCAGCACGTGCCTCTAATAATGGGGCATATCCTCCAGATTTATCATTAATGGTTAAAGCTCGTCCAGATGGTGCTAATTATTTATATTCTTTATTAAATGGCTATGTTGAAAAACCAGATGATATGATAATGGGTGCGGGCATGTATTATAATAAATATTTCTCTGGTGGTCAGATTGCTATGGCTAACCCACTTAGTGAGGGTTTAGTTGAATATATGGATGGTACTGAAGCTACTGTTGAGCAAATGTCTATTGATTTAGTTAATTTCTTACAATGGACAGCAGAACCAGAAATGGAGCAACGTAATAAAATGGGTATTCGTACTCTAATTTATTTAGTGATTTTTACCTTATTATTTATGGTGGCTAAGAGACGAGTTTGGCGTAACGTAAATTAACATATTGTGCAGCCTTTTCTGTCTCTCGGTACAACGCTCATTCCATTCGCGTCACTCGAGAACCGGTTTTTTAGAATTTAATATTTTTTAAAGGTAGCCATTTTTAATAAAACCATTAGATATTCCTAGAATCTAATAGTTTTGTAGATATTTTTAGGGAGTGTAAATTTTGAGTAGCGCAGTGTACTAAGGTACATGAGCACACGCAAAAATTTATAACTTAAAAATTAAAAGCCTAGGTACTGTACATAATATCACCATGAATCAATAAATGGTTTATTTGTGATAGGTTTAGGATTTGAGCATGTCAGAAATCAATAGAGCATG
>CAXDRM010000009.1:0-27537 GCA_963991775.1 uncultured Rickettsiales bacterium
TCCTTCCAGGTCGAGCCATATTAAAAAAGCTCGACCTTCTGGTCGGGCTTTTTTATTATTGGTGAACTAAAGTGACGAGTTAAATTTATAATTTTATGCAATTATTTGTTGAGCATATTTCTAATATTGATTGTAGCTGTTTAGATGCAGAACATGGCCTGATCGGAGCTAGCTGGATCGTAGACATCTTACTGACAGGTCAATTAGATGAACAAGGTATGGTAATGGATTTTGGCGATGTCAAAAAACTTATCAAAAATATCATTGATAATAATCTTGATCATACTCTAATTATACCTACTCAAACTAACAATGTAACCATCACTAAAAAAGCAACTTCTTGTGAGATAAAATATAAATTCTCTAAAGGAAAAATTGAGCATATCTCACCTTATGAAGCGGTGAGCCTTATTGAAACAGATACTATAACTCTAGAAATATTAGAAAAATATCTAGAAAAAATAATTTTAGCTGCCCTACCAGATAACTCGATTTCGGTAAATATAAAACTTCGCGAAGAAGATATTAAAGGCGCTAACTATGTATATAGCCATGGCCTAAAACAGCATCAGGGTAATTGCCAACGTATTGCACATGGTCATCGCTCGCAAATTAAAATCATCGCAGATGATAAACGCTCTAATATTTTAGAAGAAAAATGGGCATCTTTATGGCACGGCAAATATCTAGCTAATCAAATTGATATCAAAGACACCTTTACAGAAAATCAAATTAACTACACCAAATTTGAGTATCAAGCATCACAAGGAAAATTCCAACTTACCATCCCTACAGCATGTTGCTATCTAATCGATAATGAAACAACCATTGAATATATCTCACAATATATTTGTAAAACATTAAGCAAAGAAACCACCAGTAAATTACAAATATTTGCTTATGAAGGAATTAATAAAGGTGCTGTTTCTTATAATAGTTAAGATAACACAAAATTAATCGGAACGATAATCTTATATTGACGCTCTTCAGATAAAGCTAATTGTGTTGCAGCCTCTATATTAAATTGCCAAGTTTTTAAAGTTTTAAGCGCAGCCTCATCTAAGATTTTATAACCGCTTGATTGCTGAATTTGCGCATCCAACACCGTACCACGAAAATTCACCATAATTTCTATTTTAACTGTACCTTCATATTTACGTAATTTGGCAAGTCTTGGATATGGTGGCGGTGGGTTTTGCTTAGAACCAAGCTGATAAATATTTTTAATATAAGAAATATCTTCAACTATTCTAGGCTGATTATGATCTTGCTGAGGCTGAAGCTGTTCTTGCTTTGTAGCCACTTCTTTTACTTGCTTTAACGCTTCTGGCTTAGCTATTTTTTGCTCAGGCTGCTGCTCAATTTTTTGCTTTGTTAAAGTAGGTGCCTTAGGCTTATTAGGTATAAATCTTAAAGTGATCTCAGCTTTTTGCTGCTCTTTATTTAACAGCTGCTGATGACTAACATAAACTATAATTAGCGCTAATAGCAAAGCATGGGTAGCAATTGATAAAAACCAAGGCGATGATAAAGCTGTGAAATATCTCTGAAATTTTTTACTCATCTTACATTATGAACCTTGCAATGTTCTTATTTTTATAAATCATGCAAGGCTCTAATAATGTAGTTTCTTAGAACTGAGTTCTTAGTCCAACCATGATAGATCTACCTGGTAATGGTACATCATCTTTTACAAAAGAAACATGGTTACGTGCTTCTCTATCAAGTAAGTTAGTTGCTTGTACATATAATAATGAAGCTGTTGGTCCAACATTAATTTCATAATCAATAGTAAAATCAACCATGAAAAAACCATCTGTTGGTAAATCTTCTTCAGGCACTTCATGCTGAGCAAAATTATAATCAGCATCTAATCTAGTACCAAATTTACCATATTCATAAATTGCACTTGTACCAATTCTAGCTGGTGCAATTCTTGGTAGGCTTTCATTAGTATCTCTATTACGTGCATGTAAATAATCAGCTCTTACTTCAAAATCTAATTTTTGATTAGCTTTAGTGTAAGCATTGATGAGAGCTTTAATTTCTGCACCAACAAATTCAGCCGGTAAATTAACATACTCATATACATCAACGCCACCATCTGTTCTGTTGGCATTGCTTAAAGCTATAAAATCCTCAAAGTAATTATAAAATAAATTCAACTCGCCACTTGCCTTACCTTGTTCTTTTCTAAAAGATAAATCTAAACCTAATGATCTTTGAATATCTAGATTTTCATTACCTTCTTCAAAAATATCAATAGCTACATGATTACCATTAGCATAAAGCTCTTGAGCATTGGGAGCACGCTCAGTATATGAAGCAGATAATGCAACTGAGTAATCCTGTGCTAAATTCTGCACCAAACCTGCTGAACCACTAACAGTGATATCATCTCTGGAATTAGAATTTTCAAAACCAGTAATTTGTTCAACTGTAATATCTTGATGCTCAACTCTACCACCTAATTGTAAATTTAAACTATCATTTAGAGCCGCTTCTTCAAATACGAAAACTGCATTATTTCTAGTAGTACTTGGTGGTACAAAAGCTTCATCACCAAGCGCAGAAAAATCACTTTCAGTAGATTGAAAGCCTATAGCACCTTCAAAACCACCAAGCTTCTGATGCACAATTTCTACACGCGCATCATAACCTTCATTTTCAAACTCTGTACCAGTTTCTGTACCTTCAAATTCAGTATGCTCATAATCTGAGTAACCAAATTTATAGTTAATCTCTTTAATAAGATCGGTATCAGCTTTATATAAACCAGCAACATCGATACGTTGTTGCTCCATATCCAAAGTAACCGGATCACCAGCACCATGATCATGACCAACAACTCCATATCTGCTTTCATAATTAGTAAAAGACGCACCAAAATAACCTTTATCAAAAAATCTAGATAATCCTAAAGTGAAACCATCTGTATTGCTTTGACTATTTTCAATGTGGTTTCTATCAGATTCTTCACCTGTAGCTCTTTCTCTACCTGATACTGCAAAACCTGGAATATCAATATCGTCAGTTAATCTTTTAAAAGTGTTAAAGTGCCAAGCAAAATCTTCAACGCCACCTTCAAATTTAGCAGAGGCAGATCTTTCATCATTAGCACTATTATATCTTACATCAGTTTGCCCAGTAAGCTTCTCTTCAATTGGTTCATCCGGAATTCTGTTATCAATAACATTAACTACACCACCAACAGCTCTTGAACCATAAAGCAAAGCAGCAGGTCCACGAATAACTTCTATTTTTTCAACAGTTAGCGGATCAATAGCAACATTATGATCAACACTAGTATTTGAAGCATCTAAATTACCAATACCATTTTGTAATAGTAAAATTTGATCACCGCCTAAACCACGAATAACTGGTCTACCTGCAGACGGACCATGATATGATGAGCGAATACCAGGTTGATTATTTAAAGTATCACCAATTGTAGGCTGAATATCTAAAAGTAATTCATCCCCTTCTAAAATAGTCACTGGTTGAGCCAATTCGCTATTGGTTTTACCTAAAGGATTTGCTGTAACAACGATTTTATCTAATTCTACAGTTTTATTTGCAGCAAAAGCTTGAGAAGCATTTAAAGCTGCTAATATTGCTAGCGCTGTGCTAGAAGTTTTTGTAAATTTCATTTTGTAAATTTATTATTAAAATTAATTTAGATATTTTATAATTCATTACTTTATAAAATAACATTCTAGAGATGCAATCTTTATTTCAAAAAATCATATATGAAATTAAATAACTCCTACCAAACCCTACCTGCAGATTTTTATCGCAAAGAATTACCAGATAAAATAGCTAAGCCACAATTGCTACAATTTAATCAGCAACTTGCAAGCGAGCTTGGTTTTACTAAAAATTATAGCGACAATGAATTAGCACAAATTTTTTGTGGCAATGAATTGCTAGCAAATTCTAAACCAATTGCTACAGCCTATGCTGGTCATCAATTTGGTCAATTAGTACCACAATTAGGTGATGGTCGAGCTGTTCTACTTGGCAATCTTAGCAATAAAAAAGGCAAATCTTTCGAGCTACAATTAAAAGGTTCAGGTAGGACTACATTTTCTCGTTCTGGCGATGGAAAATGTCCTTTAGGAGCAGCCATAAAAGAATATATTTTTAGTGAAGCTCTGCATTATTTAAAAGTGCCAACCACTCGAGCGCTAGCTTTAGTTAATATTAATGAAGCAATTAGACGCGAAACTTTTTTACCAGCAGCCATTGTCACACGCGTGGCAACTAGTCATATTCGTGTGGGCACCTTCGAATATTTTGCTTATCGCCAAGATACTAAAAATCTAAAAATTCTTGCAGATTATACTATTAATTTGCTTTACCCAGAATGCACTAAATATCAAAACCCCTACTTGCAGCTACTTAAAAAAACTCTGCATGCCCAAGCTAAATTAGTAAGTAAATGGCAAGCTTTGGGTTTTATCCATGGGGTAATGAATACTGATAATACTTCTTTAGCGGCAGAGACGATAGATTATGGTCCGGCAGCTTTTATGGATCAATTTAACACTGATCAAGTTTTTAGCTATATAGATCAATATGGTAGATATCGTTATAGTAATCAGCCTGAAATTATCTTATGGAATTTAGGTAAATTTGCAGAAAGCTTACTGCCACTTCTAAATGATAATATGGATAAAGCTATCACACTGGCAGAAAAAACCATCAATAAATTCCCACAAATTTTTATGAAATATTATGTGCCAGAAATGTGTCAAAAATTGGGTATTTTTAATGCAAGCAAAGCTGATCTAAAATTAGTGCAAGAATTTTTAGCAATACTTGAAAAAGAACAGCTGGATTTTACTAATAGTTTCAGAAATTTAAGCAAAATTTTGCTTGATAAGGCAGCACAGAAACCTAGCAAAACCATGCAAGATTGGCAGAAAAAATGGCTAGAACGTCTTACCCAAGAAATAGCAGCTAAAGAGGAAATTGCTAAAAAGCTGGAAAAAATAAATCCTATATTAATACCGCGTAATCATTATATTGAACATATCACGCAACAGGCCATGTTTAGGCAAAATTACCAACCTTTAAATGAATTTCTTGAGCTAATTAAGCGACCCTTTAACGAAAATACTGCAGCCGCAAAATATTACCAAGCACCAACTACACAACAAAAAGTTCCTCATACTTTTTGTGGAACCTAACTACATTGATTGACAAAAAAACGCATTAGCTTAATTTGCAATGCATGCTAAAAAAACACGCTTTCACATTATTAGAAGTCGCCATCGCAATTATTGCCATTGCTCTTGTGGCAGGTGTGATTTCAGTTAGCAAAAATTTAGTTAGTCAAAGCTCTAATCTAGTAGCACTTAACCAAACAGATAATAATTGGGAAGCTGCTACTGGTAGCGAAACTGTTGCAGAAGAAGTAAATGAACCAGAATTAACCGTAACTAGCAATTTAATATTATGGTTAGATGCTGATGATGATGCTACTATAAGCGCAACTGGTAACCAGGTTACTAGCTGGGCCGATAAATCTGGTGGCAATAATGATGTGGCGCAAACTAGCTCGGCAAATCAACCTTTAACCAATAGCACTAGCATTAATGGACGTAATACACTCAGCTTTGATGGTAGTAATGATTATTTAGAAAAAAATGGTGTGACCCTCGCCCATAATAATGGCAATTATAATATCTTTGTCGTATTTGCTACTTCTAACAATGATGGGGGAGTTTTATTTAATCAATCTAATACTGCTTACAAACATACAAATCATTATTCTGGTATTACCGGTACCAATGCACTTTATAACGATGAATGGGAACCAGCTGGTGGTGGTGGCTCCGGTGGTTCAGTTACTTTAAATGAGCCAACCATTGTTACTTATGGGCGTACTGGCTGGTCGGGTCGTATTTATAAAAATGGCAATTTAGTCTCAACTGGTGCTACAGAGGCCTATGCAGGAAACTCTAATTTACATACTCATATTGCAGCCAGATTCCATCTAGGTAGTATGCTGGCACCATATGGTGGCCAAATTGGTGAAATGTTGGTCTATAGTACTTATTTAAGTGACACAGATCGCGAAAGCGTCGAAGCCTATCTTAGTGAGAAATGGGCTATTACTCTTGATTAGGCAAAATTACCAAACTTTAAATGAATTTCTTGAGCTAATTAAGCGACCCTTTAAAGAGCATGATGCAGCTAAAAAATTTCACCAACCGCCAACTGCTCAGCAAAAAGTGCCTCATACTTTTTGCGGAACATAAAAACAACAGCCAAAAATACAAGTATAGGTTGTTGGAGCTAGAACAATTTTATGCTATAATGTTTGTCACAGAGAAATTAACCTACTTTAGAGGAAGAGAGATGAGATATAATAATACACCACCAACAAATAAGTTTCCTAGTGCAACTTATAGCATAACTGCTAGTTTCAAAAATTCTGAAGAAGACTATACTATTGATTTTCCAATAAATATCCAATCAGATATTCAATTAATTAAACAAACAATTAACAATGCAGAAGATATTTTTGCTGCAAATTTGGGTAACAAAGAAATCTTAACAGGAAAACGCATATTGAGATTTACCTGTAAAGAATTTACCGAAGGAGTCGATGGTAATATTCAATATCTTGTTGATAATGTTGTAGATTTTTTTAATAACAAAGCTTCCTTATTAGTTATTTTAGAAGATGCAAATGGAAGAGATGAAATAGCTTTTAATCAAAATCCAAATGGTACATCTCCTAAAACTAGAAGAACACCACTTTTTAGACCTATTGAATGTGCTCCCCAAGGAGGATATTTTGCACCAACTCCTACGCCTAATAAGGCTAGCGAATTCAACCCTAATATAGAACAAAGCGCAAAAACTACTACTAATCAAGAAAGTTCTCTGGCTTCCATGCTTGGTAAACGAGCTAGGCCTGGTAAGCAAGACCAAGAATATCTTCCTAGCGAGAAAATTATAAGCAATAATACAATATTTCAAAATTTAGTTTCAGGAAATCGCAGCTACATCGAACAATTCAAATCCCAATATGGACCTGAAGGTTCTGGATATACAATACAAGATTCTAGATATACAATATAAGATCACTACTGCGCTTATTTAAATTTTACATAACCCCCTTTTTTTGCTATAATATTGTTCTTAGAGTTTATTTGTAGCTTTATAACTTAAATAAATTCTAGGAAAATTATTTTAAAAGGGGTGCATGACTAGAAACATAAATGAACAAACAAATCATATAAAAAAAATTATAAATTTTTATAAAGATAAGTTAGAGCCATATTTAAGTGATCCCAATAGTATTGAAAGAAAAGCTAAATATGAAATCTTTGCTCAATTAAGTTGCTTCTTCCGCAATAATTTGCCGCAAGAAAACAAAATAGAATTAACTAATCAAGCCTTAATAGAAAGTAATTTTCAGTGCCAATATTTTCTGCCTTGCATTATTATCCATGCAGAAAATTTTCTTGATATTAATCAAAATTGTCTTACCCAAAATGAAAAGCACAGCTTAGATGAGGTAATAGAATTAACAAAAAATATAACAAGCAAAGAACAAATGAGAAAAATTTGCGATATAACAAAACGCACTGATTTATATTTTAAACATTTTCCACCGCCCGAGATACGAGGAACTTGTTGGGCTGATAATATTACAGAAACAAGACAGCGTTCTATCAGTTTAGGGTAATAAGAAAAAAACACTAAAAATATATAGTTTTAGTCTTTACGAAATTGCGAAAGATCTACAACATTATCAGCTGCCTGATCTTTTTTGGCTGATTTTTTAGCTGCAGTTTTTTTAGTATTTTTTGCAGGTTTTTTATTCACTTTAGGAGTAATTTTAGTGGTGTTACTAGTATCTGCCTTATCTTCAATTTCTGCTGCTTCTTCAGCCATAGCATCTAAAATAGCTTCTTCTGAAATAATGTTAAATTTTAAACCGAATCTAACTCCTGGATCCGCAAATGAACTAAGCGCAGCAAAAGGAACTTTAACTTTACCTCTTTGTCCATCAAAAGATAAAGTCACTGAAAAATATTCTTCCGTAATTTCTAGATCCTCATATTGATGCTGCAAAACTATAGTCATATCATCAGGATATTTTTCTTTCATATGCAAAGGTATTTCTACCCCATCAAAACCAGTATAAAATGAAATTAAAAAATGATGCTCACCTTGTAAGCCATCTTCTTTAATTTTAAGTAAAGCCTCACGCACTACACGACGCATTGCCTGATCAATTAATTGGTCATATCTGATATAATCTTCTACCATTACTCACTAAATATTGTTTTTTTAATGCACATCAATCCCCAAAAACTTATAGCGAATATAATTATCCTCTAATTTTAGTTCAAGACAATTCTTCTGCTCTTTCAACTGCTTTATCTAAAGCTTTAACTATCAAGGTTTCTAATTGTTCATCTTGATAAAATTCATTAAGTGCTGCCTCCGTTGTACCACCTTTACTTGTTACTTGCGTAATCAGCTCTGCTAGATCTTGATCAAGGGCAGTCTGTGCAGCAAGCTCTGCTGTTTTTAATGCAATATTTTGTGCTTCTGCGGCAGCAAAATCATGCTCAGTTAAATACTTACTAAAAATTTTAAATAATAAAAAATAATAGGCTGGACCACTACCTGCTACTGCTGTAGCTGCTGCAAATTGCTCTTCTCTGGCTAGCCAATAAAGCTCGCCAAAAGCGGAGATAAATTCTGTAGCTTGTTGTTTAAGCTGCGTGTCACATTCAGCTGCCGCGTAACAAAAATTAATGCTTTTACCAATCTTAGCACCTAAATTAGGCATAATTCTTAAGACATTCTCTGTAGCTAAGTTACTAGTAAAAAACTTTAGTTTAGTACCGGCTAGAATAGAAAGAACTATGGTTTGTGTAGTTACAAAATTTTTATAGGCTGGAATAATATCTGCAATAAATTGCGGCTTAACTGCAAATAAAATTATATCATATTTTTGCTCTGCTAAATCATCAGGAGTTGCAACAAAATTTAAAGCGGGTTTTGCTTTAGCAAACGCAGCTGGATCTATGATAGTAAATTTTGCGGCAGGTAATTTATTAAGAACTGCCTGAGTAATGGCTTTACCCATATTGCCATAGCCGATTTGCAAGATCTTCATATGTCGCTAACCCCGTCGAAACGACCAATATTTCTGAGCAATTGCTGCCAGAAATTTGGGGATCTAGTATTAGTGTATCTGCGATTAGGCACGAAAGCTATTTGCTCTAAATCATCAAGATCATATTTCTTTAGATTTACTAAACGCTGCTCTTTAAAGCTTAGCTCTATAATATCATGTCTAGAAAAAGTAGGGTAACGCAGCGGATATCTTTTGCGCTCATAAGAGATATAATACCATCTTTCTTGATCTTCTACTTGGCTAACTAATGTTGGCGGGCCGATAATTTCAGGAACTAAGATTTGCTTAGTGCCGTTGATACGTAATTTGGCTAAATCTCTATCCGCAATTTTATTGCCATGCTCGGTAATGTTTGGGGCACAGCTAGCTGCGCTAAGCAGGAGAAAAACACTCAAATATTTTACAAATTGGCACATTTTGTAAAAAACACTGGATTAATAAGATTTTTTTTGTATAAACTATACGTCCTTTTTAGCAGAAAGCTAGAAATATAAAATATTATTTTAAAGGTTAACCATGGCAGTTCCTAAAAAGAAAGTCTCAAAATCAAGACGTAATAAACGTCGTGCACATGATGCTTTAGGTAGAGTTAATATCGTAGTAAATAAAACCACTGGTGAAATTCAACTTCCTCACCAAGTTTCTATTGATGGTTATTACAAAGATAAACAAGTAATTGTTGAAAAAGAAAAAAACACAGACGAAAATAGCGAAAATTCTGAAACAGTAACTACTGAACAAGAAGAAAAAAAAGAAGTAGCTAAAAAAGCTTAATCTATGTCTGATGCTTTAAAGCAATCATATTGTTTAGCGCTTGATGCGATGGGCGGTGATAACGCCCCACATTCTGTAATCGCTGGCGCAGCACTTTGTAACAAAAAACATCCGGATGTTAACTTTATCTTTTTTGGTGATGAAGATAAGCTGACACCACTTCTTGAAAAATTTCCTAAATTACAAGCACAAAGCAAAATTGAACATACTATAGATGTGATCTCTTGCGAAGAAAAGCCTTCTATTGCTGTAAGAAAAGGTCGTAAATCTAGTATGACTCTGGCCATTAACGCAGTAAAAGATGGTCGTGCTGATGCTGTTGTATCTGCTGGAAATACTGGTGCTTTAATGGCTATTTCTAAATTAGCTTTAAGACCATTAGAAGATATTGATCGTCCAGCAATTTGTACCTTCATGCCAACCAGAAAAAACGGCAATGTGGTACTTTTAGATATGGGCGCTAATGCTACTTGTGACGCTGAAAATTTAGCCCAATTTGCTATAATGGGCGATGCTTTTGCCAAAGCTGCGCTTAATGTAAGCGATCCTAAAATTGGCGTATTGAATATCGGCTCCGAAGAATTAAAAGGTCATGAAACAGTGCGTGTAGCTCATCAAATTTTAAGTGAGGAATATACTCATATTAACTATTCAGGTTATGTAGAAGGTGATCAAATTATGAGTGGCGATTTTGATGTAGTGGTTACTGATGGCTTTACTGGCAATGTTACTTTAAAGGCAATTGAAGGCACTGCTAAACTTATTACTTCTAAATTTAAACATGGTTTTAAAAGATCAATTTTTGGGATTATTGGACTATTAATAGCTTTTTTTCCTTTAAGAAAAATCTTTAAAAATCTTGATCCACGCAAATATAATGGGGCAATGTTTTTAGGCCTAAATGGTATCTCGGTTAAAAGTCACGGTAATGCTGATAAGGTCAGCTTTTGCAATGCTTTAGAAGTTACAATCAATTTAATTGAAAATAAAATTAATGAGAAGATAATCGAAGAATTAAAATTTAATAATAATTCGAGCTCTTCTTAAAATATGTCAAAGATCTACAGCAAAATTGTAGCTTGCGGTGCTTATCTACCAGAAAAAATTCTCAGCAATGATGATGTTGCTAAAATTGTCGATACTTCCGATGAATGGATCAGAGAACGTACCGGCATCACGCAAAGACATATTGCTGCAGAAGGCGAACTAACTTCAGATCTTGGCTATCAAGCGGCTTTATCTGCACTAAATAATACTAAGCTTCAAGCTACAGATCTTGATTTAATCATTGTGGCAACTACTACGCCAGATAATATTTTTCCAGCGACCGCTACTAAAATTCAACATAAATTAGGCATGCAGCATGGTTTTGCTTTTGATGTACAAGCTGTGTGTTCTGGTTTTGTTTATGCTTTAACTGTTGCTGATAATTTTATTAAATCTGGTCGTATAAAAAATGCCCTAGTAATTGGCGCAGAAACCTTATCACGTATTCTTAATTGGGAAGATCGCAATAGCTGTGTACTTTTTGGTGATGGCGCAGGAGCGGTTATTGTGTCTGCTTCTAGTGATTCTAGCAGCGATATTTTAGATTATGAATTGCATTCTGACGGACAATTTTACGAAATTTTAAATACTGATGGCGGACCATCACTTACTGGTGGCCCGGGTCAAATCACCATGCAAGGTCGTGAGGTTTTTAAACAAGCAGTGACTAAAATGTCGAAAACTGTAAGTGACATTATTGAGCGTAATAATTTAAATGTTGCTGATATTAAATATGTGGTTCCACATCAAGCTAACCAACGTATTTTATCTGCAGTTGCTAAAAAACTTAATATTACTGAAGATAAGCTAGTTTCTACCGTAGCACAACATGCTAATACTTCTGCAGCATCAATTCCACTTGCACTATATGAGACTTTACGTAATAATAATCTTGATCGTGGTGATCATATTATTTTTGAGGCACTTGGTGCTGGTTTAACTTGGGGTTCAGTTTTAGTAAAATGGTAAATAAAACAATAAATAAAGAAAATATCGCAGAAGAAATTTCACAAGAATTTGGTCTTTCCAAATCACAATCTGTTGAAATGGTTAATGATATTGTAGATCTAATGACTGATATTATTCATGAAGAAGGTCGTTTCCGTATTCCTTATTTTGGTACTTTTACTACACGCCAAAAAAACGCACGTATTGGACGTAATCCAAAAACCAAACAAGAATATGATATTCCTGCCAGACAAGTTATATCTTTTAAACCGGCAGATTTCTTTAAAGATTTTGTTAATGATAATTAGTTAAAAATGCGCAATCCTCTTGCTCAAAATTTTGCCAATTTATCGCTTAAGCCGATTAATGAAGTTGCTGCTGAGATTGGTATAGAACCTTATATTTTACGTTTTTGGGAAAGTAAATTTCCTCAAATCTCTCCTACTAAAGGTAAAGGGAATCGCAGACTTTACAATAATCAAGATATTGAAACTATCAAAAATATCAAAGAGCTACTTTATGAGCAAGGCTTCACTATTGAGGGTGCTAAAAAATACCTTAATAATCAATCTATTGATATGAAAAACCCAGCTAATAACAACAATCTTGAACAGCATATTCTTGTTAAAGAAGCTATTAAAGAACTTAAGGAGCTCCGCAGCGAACTACAAGATTTGTAAGATAATTAACTAATTATCAGTTAAAAAATCTATTAACTGCTGCAACTCAGGATCAACATCTATAGCAAAACTACATTCTTCTTTGCTACGTGGATGAATGAAGGCTAATTTATAAGCTTGCAAGGCCTGACGCTTAAAATTAAATAATTGCTCTGTAGCCTCCTCTTCTTTGAAATGCTGTAATAATTTGCGACGCTGATGACCATATTCTGGATCGCCAAAAATACTATGACCTAAATGAGATAGATGCACTCTAATTTGATGAGTACGACCTGTTGCTAAACTACACTCGACTAAACTTAATTTACCTTGCTGAAAAATCTCTAAAGTTTGATAGTAAGTTAAAGCAGTTTTACCCCCTTCTCTTACTACTGACATTAATTTGCGATTAGTACTAGAACGCGCAATATTAAGATCTATTTCACCTTGTTCAGGTTTTAACATACCCCAAACTAAAGCAAGATATTTTCTAGTTAAACTACGCTCTGCTAGCTGTCTGCTTAGATCAAGATGCGCTTCATCATTTTTGGCAACCACTAATAAACCAGAAGTATTTTTATCCAAACGATGCACAATACCTGGACGCTCTGCCCCTCCAATGGTGGATAATTTTCTATTACTAGCTAGCAATATATTTAATAAAGTATCTTGATGATGACCTGCACCAGGATGGACTGTAAGACCTGCTGGCTTATTAATTACCAATAAATCATCATCCTCATAAATTACATTAAGATCGGCAACATGCTCAGTTAATATCGGGCCCCGAGTTTCTTGTATTAAAGTAAGTTCAACTTGATCCTCTGCTGCTAATTTATGTTTATTACTAGTGATGATTTGGTTATTTACCAATACTTGCTCAGCTATGATCGCTTTTTTAATGCGTTCGCGTGAGATTAATTCTGCTTTAAGATTTTCTGCTAGAAATTTATCTAATCTTGCACTAGAAGAATCTTTTGCTACTGTAAATTGATAAGTTTTTTTATTCATATGTCTAGTGATACCAATCTTAATCTGCTGAAAAATATCGTCATAATTATGGGCTTTACCCTGGTTATTGGTGTTGTGATTCTTTTTAAATTAATTTTTAATAAGCTACAAGCTAGCAGTAATGACTGCCCTCGCTTAATTGAAATTGACAAAAAAAATGCTCAACATGCATCTTATCACACAGATAAAATCATTTTACATTTTATCCAAAAAGATCAAGAACGTTTTGAAATTTATGATGAATGTAGCGGCATAAAATTAAGAGAAATAATTTTAAAATAATAAGCCTTTTAAATAAATTAACAGCTTATTACCCATAACGATAACTCCTGCCGTAAAAAACAAACCGCATAGACCCACCACAATACCAAATAGGATAGTTAAACCATCTCTACTTAATAAACCAAGCGATAAAATCACTGTAGCAATTGCTGGTAATAAATTAGTAAAAGGTAAAGGCATTGCAATTGAAAGAGCAAATACAAAAGCAAAAAAACCGATAATATGGGTACCTTGTGAAAGAATCACTAAACGAGGTTTAAGTAATTTTTCGATTTTACGTAAAAATGGTGAGGATTTTATAATGATTAAACGCAGCAAATCTCTTTTTATCGAACGACGTAATAACCATTTAGGCAACCAAGGATATTCAAAACCGACCATCATCTGAAAAGATAAGAAAATCAACGGCAAAGCAAAGATTGTAGTAAAGCCAGGAATATAAGGAATAGGAATCGAAACCGGTAAAGCAAAGAACATCAACAAAATACCAAAGCCCCTTTCATGCAAAGAAACTTTTAATTCATCAATGGTAACTCGATCATGCTTTTGTGCTCTAATAACTCGGCGCAAATAATCTGATGTTGGTGTCTCCTTTTTAAATTGCATATTTCTAAATAAACCTGGAAAACACTATAATCTCTAGCATATAAAAATTGTAGTGTTTTTATGCATTGCACAAAAAAAAGGCCATGAAAAAATCCATGGCCTTTTTTAAAGTTTTAAAGATTAAACTACTTAAGTTCGATACGCAACTGACACATCACAATTGGAGTATAAAAATCATACTCATCTGTGTTAGCATCTTGCGTGGTTCCTGCTTGTAAAACACAAGCTTCACCTGGAGTTTGACTAGCTCCACCACTTGCTTCAGTAATTGCCGTATTAGCACAAGTAAATGAAGTTGGGTTAGTAGTACAAGATGCAGATCTTGCAACCACATTACCTTTTAGTGGGAAACCATCATCAATTTTATTATCAACTGAGAAAGCATCTTCAGGAATTAAAGTATCTTTAAATACTAAATTAGGTGGGCTGTCATTACTAGAATGAGTAATACCAACATGGAAGAAATTCACACCATTTAAACCGTAAGCTACGATACCACCACCATGTTTAGCTTCAGGAAAAGTTTCACCTAAGCTACCATTAGTAGTATCACCATCATAAGCACCATCAGCAAAACCAGCACGGTTTAAATGTTCCCAAAAATAAGAAATCTCATAATCAATCGTATCTGGATCACCACCTGTAGTATCATCTTCTAAAAGACCATCTCCATCACCAGCATGGTTACCAAGACCTCTTTTATTAGGGTTACTAATATCACCTGGTAATTCGTTATATTTTAATTGGAAAGTTCCAACTTGTGTTTCAAAACTATCTAGCTGAGTAATTAAAGCTCTTAACTGAGCGGCCTGAATTAGGTCTTTTCCTACAGTTACTGAAGCTACTAACAAACCAAGTATGATTATCACAATTGATAATTCTACCAATGAAAATGCTTTTTTATTTTTTGTCATGATGATTGCTGCAAATAAGATTTAACAAAGAATTAACGTAAAATAAATTAATTTACAAGATAGTAAAACTCACAAGTTTTACGACATTAATTACAACGTCTAAATTTCATGTTACCATTTTGCAACAGTTTTGGCAAATCCAAAAAAATTATTTACGCTCAGGAGCTTGGTCATATACTCCTAACAGCTTGATTTTTTTGGTATAAAACCCTAACTCTTCTAAAGCATATTGTACATCACGACTATCTGTATCACCTTGAAAGCTGATAAAAAATTGCGCTTCTTGGGAAAGACCACCAGGAATGTAACTTTCTAATTTTATGATATTTACATTATTAGTAGCAAAACCACCTAAAGCTTTATAGATTGCAGCAGGAATATTGCGAACCGTAAAAAGCAAAGTAGTGATTTTTTTCTCAGACTTGCTAGGTAGTTCTTCTATATCTTTAGCAATAGCGATAAAAATAGTACGATTATTTTTATAATCCTGGCAATCTGACTTGATAATTTCTAGACCATGTTCTTCAGCGGCTAATTCACTACATAAAGCTGCTTTGCTTTTTTCATTCTGCTCAGCAATATAAGCCGCAGCAGCCGCTGTATTGATAAAAGAATTTTTACGCAAATTATGTTCTTTTAAAGTTTTGCTACATTGCATCAAAGCTTGCGGATGAGAATAAACCTCGGTGATATCAGCCAAGCTACTACCTGCTGGTGCCGCTAAATGATGTTTTATTTCTAAGAAGAATTCTCCAACAATATTAAGCTCCGTCATGCGTAGCAAATTATGTATCTCTGAGACGCGTCCTGCATGCGAATTTTCAATAGGTATAACACCTAAATTAACTTCGCCATTATCAACTGCCGCAAACACATCTTCAAAATTCTCATAAGGAAAATATTGTGCAGCTGGAAAGTAAGTTTTACAGGCTAAATGCGAATGCGCACCTAATTTACCTTGGAAGGCAATATTTTTTTTATATTCTTGATGACTCATATGCTTTTTTCATAGATTACAAATCTTGGCTCTACTTGCGTTTTTAGGGTATTAGATATATTTTATACAATCTCTAAAAATAGAAAAACAACCCTTAAAATATTGGTTATAAATAATATATGCAAAATTGGCAAAAGGATAGTTGGAAAAACTTCCCGATAAAACAACAACCTAAATATCCTGATCTAGTAAAACTAGCACAAGCTACTAGTAAATTAGAGGAATTGCCGCCTTTAATTTATTTTGCCGAAGCTGAAAAGCTTAAAAGACATTTAGCAGATGTTTGCAATGGTAAGGCTTTTTTACTACAAGCTGGTGATTGCGCAGAAAGCTTCGCTGAATTCAACCAAGCTAATCTTGAAAAATATTTCAAAGTAATTTTACAAATGACTGTGGCTTTGATGCATGGTTTGGGTAAGCCTGTGATTAAAGTTGGTAGAATTGCTGGGCAATTTGCAAAACCTCGTTCTAGCGATTTTGAGAAAGTTGGTGATAAGGAACTGCCAAGCTATCGCGGTGATATGGTAAATTCTATTACTACTGATGAAACAGCACGTATTCCAAATCCTACTAATTTACTTAGAGCTTATGAGCAATCTGCTATTACTCTAAATTATTTGCGCTCACTTGCCTCAGGAGGTTTTTCTAGTTTAGATAATGTCTATGAATGGATTAATGATTTTGCAAATCTTACTAAGGATAATACACAACTTGCTAATATTATTGCTGAGATCGAAAAATCCACCTCTTTCTTTAAAGCTTGTGGTTTTGATTTAGCAGCTTCACAAGATTATAATAGCGCAGATTTTTTTACCTCACATGAGGCATTACTACTTGATTATGAAGCAGCTCTTACTCGCCAAAATAAGGCTGATGGTAAATTTTATGATTGCTCTGCGCATATGTTATGGATTGGAGAGCGCACTAGAAATTTAGATGAAGCACATGTGGAATTTATGCGCGGCATTGCTAACCCAATTGCTACTAAAGTTGGACCAACTATGCAACCAGATGAGCTAGTTAAATTAATTACTGCACTAAATCCTGAAAATGAAGCTGGTCGTTTAACTTTAATTACAAGGATGAGTGCTAGTAAAATTAAAGATATTTTACCGCCACTAGTAGAAAGAGTTAAACAAGAAGGTTTAAAAGTAATTTGGAGTTGCGATCCGATGCATGGCAATACTGAGAAATCTTCTAATAATTTTAAAACCAGACGCTTCGATAATATCTTAGCTGAAGTTGCAGCCTTTTTTGAGATTCATCAAAATTTGGGCACTTATGCTGGCGGCATTCATATTGAAATGACCGGTCAAAATGTCACAGAATGTTTAGGTGGTACCAATGAAATTACCGAAACAGATCTTGAGGCAAAATATCGCACTCATTGTGATCCACGCCTTAATGCTTCGCAGAGTTTAGAATTAGCTTTTTTGATAGGTCAAAAACAACAATAAGCTGTAATATTTTCTTGTTGAAATATTGCTTAGAAAATCTCAGTAATTTTATTTTTTAGCTCAGCAAGCTTGAAAGAATCCTGAATGCGCTGCTCAATAAATTCAGCAAGCTGCTTTTCTGTTGCTTCAGTTTTAAGATAATAAGCAATTGTTGCACTATAAATTGCTGCCAAAATCATACGCTTCGAATAATAATTAAAATCTGTAGATTGATCGCCAGCAAAATACCAAATTTTATCACAAGTGCGAGACAGGCTTTTAAATGCAAGTGGGGCATATTGTGGCTTTAAGAAAAAACTAGCTAACTGTTTTACTAAAGCATGATCTTGTATAGTAAATCTAGTTAGTAAGGCTAATTTAATTTTTTCACGAATTTTTAGATTTTGAGTATCTTGCTGCTCTAAACTAGCAAGCATTTTTGTATCAATATCTAATAAAAGATAATCTACAAAATCGGCAAGATTTACAAAAATAGTTCGGCCACGTTCACCGTAAATTTGCTCTTCTGCTTTTTCTAAAAGTTCGTCAGATAAACCATAAATAGGTAATAAATTTAATGCTGTTTCTAAAAGCTGATCACGAATTTCTTTGGCAATCTCAGTCACTTTAGTTACTTAATTAATTAAATAAATCTTTAAACTTCTTTACAAAACCATCCATAGTAGGTGAATGGCTTGGGGCTAATTTTAACTCTTCATCTAACTCATTAAGCAATTCTTTTTGCTTACCATTTAATTTGACCGGAACATCAATCTGAATATTTACATACATATCACCTTTAAGATCAGAATCTAAAATTGACATGCCTTGATTTTTAAGACGAAACTTCTCACCATTTTGTGTACCGCTTGGAATTTTAAGTGAAACTGTCTCACCAGAAATTGTAGGAACTTTCACCGTACCACCTAACGCTGCAGTAGTAAATTTGATCGGCACTTTACATTTTATATTGCTGCTTTCACGCTCAAAAAATCGGTCTTTAAGTACATTAACAAAAATATATAAATCTCCAGCTGGACCACCACGCAAACCATCTTCACCTTCATTCTCAAGACGAATTCTTGTACCGGTTTCTACTCCCGGTGGGATTTTTACTTTTAATTTTTTTTCTTTTTCTACGCGACCAGTCCCGTAACATTTTTTACAAGGATTCTCAACAACCTCACCAGTACCGCGGCATTTACCACAAGTTTGCTCCACCACAAAAAAGCCTTGTTGAGCACGAATACGCCCCGTACCATTACAAGCAGAACATCTAATAGGTTTAGCCTTATCTGCTGAACCGGTACCATCACAAGTTTGACAAGTTTGCTTCACATCAAAAACAATCTCTTGTGTAGTGCCCGTATAAGCATCTTTTAAAGATACTTCTATATTATAGCGCAAATCAGAACCTGCATTAGATTGAGTCTGGCGATTAGCAGCACCTCCACGGCCACTACCAGCTTCACTAAAAAAGTCACTAAAAATGTCACTAAAATTCATACCCCCGAAATCTCCATAGCCTCCGCCTGCACCAGAACCTGCTCCGCCACCAAAACCACCTGCTCCGAAGCCGCCATCAGCAGAGCCGAATTGGTCATAATTTTGACGTTTTTTAGGATCTTTTAGAACCTCGTAAGCAGCACTTGCTTCTTTGAATTTTTTTTCAGCTTCTTTATTACCAGGATTACGGTCCGGGTGATGCTTCATAGCAAGCTTCCGATAAGCTTTTTTAATTTCATCATCGGAAGCGCCTTTTTGTAAACCAAGTACTTTATAAAGATCTGCTGACATGAATTAGACTCTTAAGCTTTTTTCTCTTCATCATCATCGGAGCCTTTAGAATCTTCAGCTTCTGCTGCCGTATCTTCCTTAGCCTCAGCTTCATCATCTACTTTAGTAAAATCACCATCAACAACATTATCATCATTGTCATTAGTTGAATCAGCAGCACCATCAGCAGCTTCTGCTGCACCTGCCGCATCTCCTGCTTCAGCTTGTTGTTGATACATTGCTTCACCAAGCTTCATTGAGGCTTGTGATAATTCTTCAACCTTAGCTTTGATATCATCCGCGGATGCATCCTCTTTCGCAATAAGCTCTTTTAACTCTTTGCTAAGATCTTCAACTTTGGTTTTATCCTCGTCAGAAATCTTATCACCATGCTCCTTAATAGCTTTCTCAGTAGAATAGATTAAAGTATCAGCTTGGTTTTTTGCTTCGATAAGTTCTTTTTTCTCCTTATCTTTATCAGCATTCATTTCAGCATCTTTAACCATATTTTCGATCTCATCATCAGAAAGACCACCCGAAGCTTGAATAGTAATTTTTTGCTCTTTGTTAGTTGCTTTATCTTTAGCAGAAACATTCACAATACCATTCGCATCAATATCGAAAGTAACTTCAATTTGTGGAATACCACGCGGTGCAGGTGGAATACCTTCTAAATTAAACTGACCTAATGATTTATTATCAGCTAACATCTCACGTTCACCTTGGCCAACTTTAATAGTAACTGCTGTTTGATTATCATCAGCAGTTGAGAAAACCTGACTTTTACTGGTTGGAATTGTAGTATTTTTCTCGATGATTTTAGTCATCACGCCACCCATAGTTTCAATACCAAGTGAAAGTGGAGTAACATCTAAAAGCAATAAATCAGTAACATCACCTTGTAAAACACCTGCTTGAATTGCTGCACCAAGTGCTACAACTTCATCAGGATTTACACCTTTACTTGGCTCTTTACCAAAAAATTCTTTAACCTTTTCTTGCACCTTAGGCATTCTAGTCATACCACCAACTAGAATTACATCAGCAATTTCACTAGCTTTTACATCAGCATCTTTTAATGCTTTTTCACAAGGTTTAAGCGTGCGCTCAATTAATTCTTCAACTAATTGTTCTAATTTAGCACGAGTAAGTTTGATATTTAAATGTTTAGGACCACTTGCATCAGCAGTAATATATGGCAAATTAATATCAGTCTCTTGCGCGGCAGAAAGTTCAATTTTAGCTTTTTCAGCTGCTTCTTTTAATCTTTGTAGCGCTAGAGGATCTTCTTTAAGATCAACCGAATTATCTTTTTTAAATTCATCTACTAAGAAATTTAAGATACGCATATCAAAATCTTCACCACCAAGGAAAGTATCTCCATTAGTAGATTTTACTTCAAATACACCATCGCCAATTTCTAAGATTGATACGTCAAAAGTACCACCACCAAGATCATATACTGCAATAGTACGACCATCTTGTTTTTCTAAGCCATAAGCAAGAGCAGCAGCGGTTGGCTCATTGATAATTCTTTCAACTTCTAGGCCGGCAATTTTACCAGCATCTTTAGTTGCTTGACGTTGCGCATCATTAAAATAAGCAGGCACCGTAATTACTGCTTTATCAACTTTTTCACCAAGATAAGCTTCTGCTGTCTCTTTCATTTTTCTAAGAGTGCTCGCACTAATTTGACTTGGAGAATGTTTTTTACCTTTTACTTCAACCCAAGCATCACCATTTGATGCTTTAACGATTTTATAAGGTACGATTTTTTTATCTTTTTCAGTTAGCGGATCATCAAATCTACGTCCGATTAATCTTTTAACTGCGAATATAGTATTTTCAGGATTAGTTACAGCCTGCCTTTTAGCAGGCGCACCGACTAATTCTTCTTTATCAGTAAATGCTACAATTGAAGGGGTAGTTCTAGCACCTTCTGCATTTTCAATAACTTTAGGGTCGCTACCTTCCATTACAGCCACGCAAGAATTGGTAGTTCCCAAATCGATTCCGATTACTTTGCCCATTTTTATCTCTATAAAAAATTATTATTGATAGGATATAAGTCTTTATAATTTTTTTTCAAGGGCAGTTTTAGTATTTTTCCTCATCAAAATATAGCAAAGATTGCAGCTCACTTCACAAAATAATTACTATACAAAAATTAATTGATTGCTAAGCTCATATAAGTAAAATTATTTACAAACAAGCATAACAAAACAATGCAACAAGCTAAACCACCCACAAAAAAAGCTTTTACCATAATTGAGTTAGCCATAGTTATAATAGGCGTTGCCCTACTTTATGGTGCAATTCAGGCTGGTAAAAAAATGATCAGCAAAACCCAAAATTTAGTCACACTTAATCAAGCTGATAATGCTTGGGAAGAACCTGCGCCAGCAGTTCCTGATGAAGTTGAAGTAACATATACTTTACCAGCTACTAGTGGTAATTTGGCTTTGTGGCTTGATGCAACTTCCATTAGCACTATTTCTAAAACTGATAATGTAGTTACACAATGGCGCGACAAATCAGGTAATGGCTTGGTATTTAATGCTTCTGGTGCACCAATAAGAGATGATACTACCAAAATTAATGATTTATTTGGCATTTCTTTAGATGGTATTGATGATTATTTTTCAACTAATGGAGATAAAGCTTTAGAAACTACTAATGGAAATTATATGATCTTTGTAGTGATGAGAATAGATATTCCTGCTGTATTTGCTGTGTTTAGCCATAGTAGCTTTGCAAGTGATAATGTAAATAATTGGTCAGGTGGCCTTACTGATAAATTACGCCATGATATTTTGCCACCTGATGGTGGTGGTGGTGTAGGAGGAAGCTATGTAGCAGGAGACTTAGTTTTAGGTGGCTATGGCCGAGAAAATTGGAACGGTAAAATATTTCAAAATGGTTCATTAGTAAAGACAGGAGCATTAGAAACATATAGCGGTACAAGCAGTTTAGATGCGGTAATTGGTGGTAGAAAAATATCTTCAAATGCTTTTACTAATATATTTGGTGGCGTAATTGCAGAAATAATAATTTATAGCGATTATTTAAGTGATACTGACAGGCAAGCTGTAGAAACTTATCTTAATGATAAATGGAGTATTTACTAACTATGTATGACAAAATTTCTAAAGCTCAGCCAAATCATAATATTGCCCTGGTAAGAAAGATTTAGTCACTAGACGACCATCTTGAAAACGAAAAATTACCTCCACTGGATTATCACTAGGCAAGCCAAAATGTATGCGTGGATCAGAACTAGCTAAAAAACCTGAACGTCCAGCCTGCCAATCTTTATAATAAAAAACATTATTTTGTATAAGAGTTATTTTGCGCAAAAATTGCTGATTAGCCACTTTGAAACCAATCCAATTATCACTTTGCTGTTGCTGCTGTTTATTATTTTTTAAAAGACGCAAATAATTATTTTGTGCAGTAACTAATAAATCTAAATCACCGTCATTATCATAATCTATTGTAGCAACAGCTCTACTATCATAGGCAGGATCCAAAGCATCCGTTATTTGATAAGGATTAAATTTACCGGCAAAACCATCATAAATATTAAGACAATCTTTGCTTCTACCAAAAGCATGATCACTAGTTTCTGACCAAGCAGCCAAAAAGATATCTTGGGCTGTTGCAGCAATGTAATTTTCTTTAAGCTGAGCTTGGTAATTAGCGACCGGTAATTTCAAATGGGAATGAGGCTGCCCATTTTGATTGAGGGTCTTACTACTTAAAAAACCTGATGCAACATAATTATCATTAAAACCATCTAAATTAAAATCGGCAAATACTGCACCTAAACTATAGCCACAATTAGTTAGGCCATAATCTTTGGCCAGGTTTTGCATAATTTCATCGCGCTCTACATAATTATAATAATATGCATCTGCCTGAAACTTCATAGTACCCTGCTCGAGTGGTACTTTAACATTCGAAATAAATAAGAAAGGCTTAGAATTATTCGGTAGATAGTTAATATTTAAACTATGACCAAAACGCTGCAATGAAGTAATAAAGCGGTTAGTATTATTATAAAATTTTATTTCCTCTGGAGCATAATTATAAATTAGCTGACGATTAAATGAATTAGCAATAATTAGCTCATCCTGGCCATCTTCATTCAAATCACTAATTAACGCATCACGACTAAAAGTTGCAGCAGCAATATTTTCGCTCACAAAACTATTACGTTTACCATTTAACCATAAAAGATTTTGACTCGAGCCAAAATTATTATGCAATTTAGTTGGTGAAAATAAAAATCTCGTGCGCTGCTCACCAATGGTAATTTTATCAAAATTACTAGCCCATCTTTTAGGATAAAAACGATTCAGATATAAATCTATTTTGCCATCTTGATTAAAATCATACGGCAAGGCAGCATAATCTGGTATACATGCCGTGCTTAATTTATGTTGCGCTTGATAATGCAACTTACCTGATATATTCAAAAAAAATCTACTACAACCAATAGTGGTGATTAGTAAATCAGGCCAACCATTATTATCATAATCAAAAATAAATGGCGCAATTTGTGTTTCACGAAAACTAAATTTTAAATCTTGAGCAGCTTCAATATATTTTGTTGCTTGTTCTAAAAAACTTTCACCATTTTGATTAATATAAATTTGCGGCAAAGCATCTCCAGCTGAATCTACCGTAACAAAATCTTGTAAATTATCTTGATTAAAATCAGCTACAGCAATACCTGGAGCTTGGACATATAAACGCGAAAACACCAAATCAACATCATTGCGATGCATATAGCTATTATCAAGATGTAAAAAAGGAGGAATAATTACTGCTGAATTATCTTGAAAAAGCTGAGTTTTTTCTAAATTTTCTGTATCGCGCCCTAACCTATCTTGCCACAATCCTACAGCCAATACTGTAATAATAATTAAAGCAGCACTAATACGTAATCTATTCATAAATTGTAAATTTTACCTTTAAAATAGCGCTGCAAAATAAGCTAGCAACTTTATTTTTACAATCCCAAACCCCAATAATTATATACATCAAACACTTCCTCTTTCTCTTCTGCTTCCTCTTTCTCTTCTGCATTATTTCTATCATCCAAAACTTTTTTTGTAGCAGGGCCTAACACCTGTGGCAATAGTTTCTTCTGACTCATATCATTAACTAGTAATGAAGCTATAGACGCGGCGCTTTCTCCACAACAGCTAAAATCATATCCATTTTCATTAAACCTTAATTCTAATTTAGGTATAAAAACTTCTGCATCTTGTGTTGCAGAAAATTCTTGATGTCCTTCAGAGATTTTTGCCAACACTATTAAATCAACAGCTAATTTAATAATTTTTTTTATCTGATTTTCATCAACACCAAAACTGCTTTGTTCGTCAGTAAAAACTTGATCAACTCCTTTTGCAAAAAACCTACTTTTTCCTAAAAAAGGTATGAAACTTGTCAAATCATGAACAATATCTTTGGCATCCAATTTTATACCTAGATCTATTAAACGCTCTGCAACTTTGTAAAACCATATGTTGCTGCGAGATATAGCATATTACTACACGGATGTTCAGAATATTTAGAATTGATAATTTCATGTGGCGGAGCAAGATTTTGACGTATAATCTCAGACAATGGTTGCATAGTCCCCGAATTAATACTAATAGCATTTTTATTAAAATTAGGATACTCACTTAAAATTTCTAATATTTGTTGTTCATCCGACAAAGAGCGACCTTGCATAATAAGGTTTTTAAATTTTGCAAATACCTCATTTACAATTCTTTGCGCTTTATCTGAAGGATTCTCATTAACATCTGGCAATTCCGGCCGCTCAGAAATAAACATGCTAAATATTGTTTCAAATAAACTACTAGTTTCTTTGTCAGCAACTGTTTCATTAGATACATTACCTTTTTCACTCATATATACCTCTAAAAAATTTGACATATTATAACATGTTTCATAGAGAGGTGCAAATAATAAAATAAATTGCAAAGATTTAGTCTAAAATCACTACAACTTCATTGGGCTTGGTAAAGGAAACTTTTTTGCGCATTTCTTCTTCCAATAGATCTTCATCTAGATTTTCTGGATCGAAAGCTTTGATACGCTTTTTATAAAATACTAAATCAGCTTGGTTATTTTCATATTCACCAATCAATTGCTGTAAATTATGTTTTTTATCTTGAATAGTGGTAATGCTATATTCACCAACCATGAGCTGTAACAAAAAAAAACCACTGAAAAACAGCGTAAATAAGGCAAGAATTATGGTGCTAGTTTTTGGTTGCTTTTTAAGCAGAAAAATCATCTAAGTACTGCTAAACCATGAAGTAAATCTATCGCCCGCGCTAATTGGTAATCATCAGCATAAAGCTTAGTAATTGAATCATTAGCTTCTTTTTTAGCTTTATCTTCTTTAGCATCTTTATCAGTTAAATGACCCGATAATTTTGCTTCAGAAACATATTCTGGACGCTCTTCAATTTCTAAAGGAGTTTGCGCAACCAAGATATCAGGAGTAATACCTTGCGCCTGAATAGAACTACCTGATGGCGTATAATATTTTGAAGTAGTAAGACGCATGCCTAATTTTTTGTCAAGTGGCACTACAGTTTGTACTGAACCTTTACCAAAAGATTTTACACCAATTACTACCGCTCTTTTATGATCTTGTAAGGCACCTGCTACAATCTCTGAAGCTGAAGCTGAACCTTGATTAATTAACACTACTATTGGCTTACCATCAAGAATATCACCTTTTTCAGCATTAAAAACCTGCTCTGCTGTTTTATTACGGCCTTTGGTAGAAACTACTACACCGCCATCTAGAAACAGGCTAGTCACGCCTACTGATTGATCAAGCAAACCACCTGGATTATTTCTTAAATCAAGAATTACACCTTTAATATCCGGAGTTTTAGCTAATAGTTTTTTATATTGGGCTTCAATACCATCAGTAGTATTTTTTGAAAAAGATGTAATACGTAAATAAGCTACATCATCAGCAAGCAATTTAGATTTTACTGAATCAATTTTTATTGTTGCTCTTTTTAAGGCAAATTCTAGAGGTTCACTTGCTCCTTCACGGATTACAGTTAGCTTAACAATTGAACCTTTAGGTCCTCTGATTTTTTGCACTGCTTGATTAATATTTAAATCACGAACTGACTCACCATCAATCATCGTAATATAATCTGCTGGCTTAATACCTGCTTTAAAAGCTGGTGTATCATCTATTGGCGAGACAACTTTCAAGAAACCATTATCCATAGTAATTTCGATACCTACACCACCAAATTCACCATTAGTTTGTACATGAATTTCTTTAAAATCATCAGCATTTAAGAAGCCTGAATGCGGATCCAATGAACGCAACATACCATCAAATGCTGAGTAAAAGAGTTTTTCTTCATCTATTTCTTCAACATAGTTTTTCTTGGTAATTTCGATGATTTTTTTGAAAATTTGATATTGATCAGTTTGGCTATCATTATTACCACCAATAATTTTATATTTGCTTGCTTCTGACGAAATTGACAAGCTGACTATTAAGGTAATAACCGCAACTGCTATATATTTTAAATATTGTTTCATATCTAGATAATAAAGTAAGTTGCTACCTTATTAGCAAATAGCGAGTAAAAAAACAAGCTATGCCAATATATTTATTGACAGTTCTTAGTTTTTGTAAGAGATTAGCCAATCCTAAAAGCATTATATTTGCGGGTGTAGCTCAGAGGTAGAGCGCAACCTTGCCAAGGTTGAAGTCGTGGGTTCGATTCCCATCACCCGCTCCATTCTTTTTCATTAAAAAAGCACATATTTTCCTAAACCTTGCACTCATTTGCCAGCATGCAAACTTCGTGCCGCGTTTCAGAAAAATCTGCACCTTTTTAATGAAAAATAA
>CAXDRM010000010.1:0-26575 GCA_963991775.1 uncultured Rickettsiales bacterium
TCGTTGTAATAACCAAAAAATACTCGAGTATTATCTATACACTCCGTCTTTTTGGAGCCTAGCCCATTCGTAAGTTCAATTTATAAAATTACAAATTTTATAAATATTCACTAACTCAAAGGTCGTTCATTTTGAAAAAAAGTTATTTTACTTTTTTTCTTTATTCACTCACAAAAAATCATCTCAATAATGAAAGATTTGTCTCTTGTCTGAACTGATTTCTTAGTATTATTCAGTCAGGAAATAGTTAATATTCTCAAGAAAATAATATTTGCTACTATGTAGTACAATGTGCTACAATTGGGTTAAGAACCTTACACTTAATAAAATGTCTAATATATCAATAAGAATACCAGATAATTTGCACAATCTTTTAGTAAAAACGGCTGATCAAGAAGAAAGAAGTAAATCTTGGATTATAAAAAAAGCTTTAGAAAATTACTTAGAAGATTTACGTGATCTTAAAGATGGTATTGCCCAACTTGAAGATCAATTACTCAATAAGGAAGATCTATTAGATTTAGAAGAAGTTAAAAAACAAAATAACTTATAATAATAGTGACTTATAGAATATTATTTAAAAAAACTGCTGCAAAGAATTTATCTAAATTAGATAAAAATTTGCAGCAAAAAATAATTGTTAAACTTGAATATATTGCCTCCAACCAAGATCCTACACTATTTGGCAAACCCCTACTTGGTAATAAGAAAGGTCTCTGGCGTTTTAGAGAACAAAATTATCGCATTATTGTGCAAATTAAAAAGAAAGAACTCATTATCTTAATATTAGATGTGTGACATCGTAAGAATATATATAATGTAAAATAATCTACTTTATTCACACAAGTTTTGATTGCTTAATTCAGAAATAATCATCACAATAATGTAAGATTTATCTCTTGTCTGAATAAAGATGTTATTTGATGTTAATCTGAGGACTTATTAAAAGTAGAATAACTCGCATAGCATGTACAATTTAGTTTATTGTGCCAATACCAGCAGATGGTGAATCTTCTCTGTTTCTTATGATGTTTCTTATATGTGAATTAAGATATTCTTCTAAAGAGATTTTTCCCTTACCAGTGAATATTTCTACTGCAACACCATGCTCAGACATTTTAACTAATTTATCGTACATAGTTTGTTCAGGATCTTTACTATAATTGTAAAATTTTTCTTTTATTTGACGAAAATCTTTGCCTTGCTCATCTGCTATGGTTATTTTGCGAGCTTCGTCTAGAATAGTAAGATCTTCACCTAGAGATTTCATATATTTTGCATTTATGGTTAAAGATTTTTCTCCATTTATAGAGGACATATAAAGCATTGGTATGAAAAGAGGCTTATCTTTAGTGCCGGTATGCTCATACATAGTATATTCAATAGTTTTATCTTTAGGAAATTGGAAAGCGCAAAATGTTTCAAAAGATTTTTTTAATGGTTCTGCCCTACTATTTAATACTTTACCATGTGGTATGCCTCTGCCTTCACTCAATCTCCTCGCTTCTACTCTTTCTAACTGTGTTGCTGCTGGTATCCATACACCTATGCCAAAACCATTTTTATCTGCTCCTCCATTAGTGGCCCACTGAGTGTAATCTGTAATTACAACAGGCCAAGCATTTTCAGAAAAAAGAATTGAACCATTATGTTTTGCATTTTTAATCATTTCATTGAAAACTTCCTTACATTTTTTTTGCGAGATAACTCCTTTTATAGTTTCATATTCATCTATTAATTCTTGAATATCTTTGTTTTGGTCAATAATAAGAGCAATATTTGAAGCAAGTTCTATGATAGAGGTTTCATCAGTGGTTCTTAGTTGATTATATTCATCAATAATCCGATTAAGATCATAAAAAATTCTGTCTATTTTTTTATTAAGCAAATATAGCACATTATCAAAATATCTACTATCTTGATAATCATATTTTTGCATAATATCACTAGCTTCAGAAAAAATTTTATAAGCAACTTTAGCAGTTTGTTGCGCTACATCAAATTTTGCTAGCTCGCTACCAAATAGTTTATATATTTGTTTTAAGTCTCTTAATACGCCAAAATGCTTTAGCAAGGATAATTTATAATGTTGTAATAATTCACTATCATTTGTATTTAGTGATGGCCTACCGATAATTGATGAAGCCGATAATAATTTATATAAATGGCTATCAAAAATTTCACGAAAATCATCAGCAGATTCATGAAAAATAGTTTCGTGGTTATCTCCTTTAATTAGCCGATATGCTTTCTCAAATAGTTTTTTATCAACAGAAAAGGCTTTTTGTGACTCTAACTGTTTTACTATGTTTTCTAAAGGCTGTTTTTCATCATCAGTTAATGTGCTATTAAGATTATGTATACGGGCTATCACATAAAGAAAAAGAGGGTTAAGGCTACCTTTGCCGCTAGCATATGGACCAGAAAGAGAAAATACAGTATTAGGTTCAGTTACAGCGTTTGTATTCCTTTTAATAAAATGTGAGCGCGTTTCCATATAGTTGTCAAATCTATTAAAAATAAAGTCTAGAATATTGTATGCATGATTTGTTATTATAGAAGTTTCAGCAATCTCTGTTTTTTCTTCAGAATCATTTATTTGTTTATATAGTTTTTCAGCATTATCAAAGGCTTGTTGTATTTGAGCATCATTTTCAGCAGATTTATTAATGAGCTGCATTTTATATTTGATGGTTTGAATTTCTTTTGCATTGAGATCTTTTAAAAAATTTTTTAGAATTAAGTTTATTCTTGGTGTTTGTGCATGTGAACGAAACTCAAGAGCTGGATTTTTTAAAACATAGCCTTGCACTTCTTTTAAAATATATTCAGCTAAGTTACCTAAAAAAAGTCGATTAGGATTTGTGCGTTGGAAGATTATTTGTGATAGCGCTTTATTTTTTGTCATAATTTCCTCTACCAGATTTTAGAATATTATAGCAAAAAAGCGACTATGCGTCAAATTACCCAATTAAAGCTATTTATTCTTTACTTGTAATGCTTTATAAAATGCGCAAAGAAAACTCTATTAGCTAAAGCAATGACCCAGAAAATTCTCATTATCGATTTTGGTTCACAAGTTACTAAATTAATTGCTCGACGAGTACGTGAAATAGGCTTTTATTCTGAGATAATTAATTACCATGAAGATTTTACAAAAATTAAAGATTTTGCGCCAGCCGCAATAATCTTTTCTGGAGGTCCTGCTTCAGTAAATGCAGATAATGCTCCAGATCTTTCGGCCGAAATTTTTAAACTTAATATTCCTATTCTGGGTATTTGTTATGGTCAGCAATTAATTTGCCGCAAATTAGGTGGCCAAGTTTCTTATGCAGATAATCATGAATATGGTAAGGCAGAAATTGCAATTCTAACCGAGCATCCGTTGCTTGCAGATGTGCATAATAAACAAGTTTGGATGAGTCATGGTGATGTAGTTGATCAATTGCCAGAAAATTTTAAAGCGATTGCTAAAACCGACTCTGCGCCTTTTGCCGTAATTGCTAATGATCTAGAAAAAATCTATGCTATGCAATTTCACCCAGAAGTAGTGCATACTATTTGTGGTACAGAAATTATCAAAAATTTTCTTACTAAAATCTGTGCCCTAACGCCAGATTGGAATATGCATAATTATAAAGATGTAGCTATTCAGCAAATCAAAGAAAAAGTAGGTACCAAAAAAGTTATTTGCGGCGTAAGTGGTGGAGTTGATTCTACTGTAACTGCAGCTTTAATTAATGCCGCAATTGGTGAGCAATTAACTTGTATTTTTGTTGATACTGGTTTGCTCAGAAAAAATGAGGCAGAGCAGGTTAAAGAAGTATTCTCTAGCTTTGCTAAAAATTTTATCTTTGTTGATGCTGGTGAAATTTTCTTGAGCAAATTAGCAGGAATTAGTGATCCTGAACAAAAGCGTAAAATTATTGGACGTACCTTCATCGAAATTTTTGATCAAGAAGCAGCTAAAATACCAGATGCGGATTTTCTAGCACAAGGAACCTTATACCCTGATGTAATTGAATCTAGTCATCCTACAGGCGGTGCTAGCCAAACGATAAAATCGCACCATAATGTTGGTGGTTTGCCAGAAGAAATGAAATTGCAATTGCTTGAGCCACTACGTGAATTATTTAAAGATGAAGTTCGTGCTTTAGGAATTGAGTTGGATGTGCCAGAAGATTTAGTCTATCGCCATCCTTTTCCCGGACCAGGGCTTGCGATCAGAATTCCAGGAGAAATTACCGAAGATAAAGTTAAAATCTTGCAAGAGGCTGATGATATTTTTATCAGCTCCATCAAGCAAGCAGGTCTGTATCAAGAAATTTGGCAGGCTTTTGCAGTGCTGCTGCCAGTTAAAACAGTAGGTGTGATGGGTGATCAGCGTACCTATGAGAATGTTCTAGCACTTCGCGCCGTTACCGCCTCAGATGGGATGACCGCCGAATATTATCATTTTGAACATGAATTTCTTGGTAAAGTTGCTACCAAAATTATTAATGAGGTTAGAGGGGTTAATCGGGTTACGTACGATATTACGTCTAAACCACCCGGCACCATCGAATGGGAATAAAGCGCATATTTTTTGGTGATTTTCATATTCATTGGGCTTAATCCCAATGAATATGGCAGAGCTAACAAAACCAAATAGTTAAAAAATACTCGAGTACTTGTTTGTACGCTCCGCTTTTTTAACTATTTGTTTTGTTAAAAATTCCTCAAAAACTATGCGCTTTATTACCTGTTGTAATGTGAAATTCTAAGGTACAAAATAGTCTAAAAATAGGGCGCTTTATTATATATCACTTCGCTACTCAACATCTGAAAAAAGCAAAAATCATCTCAGGAAAATGAGTTTATTTAAGTCCAACCGGCTCTTGAGCTTGCCGAAAGATTAGGTTGGTTTAACTCTATATATAACAAACTGATTAGTAAAAACTGAACTGAGTATTGGTCAAAAAACAGTGCAGCAATAGCTAGAGGGCCGTTTAAATCTTAGAGGTTTTTTTATGTTTTTTTTACTGTAGAAATCTAAAAAAAATCATCCTATATTCGATATTATATTTATAGTTTTATATGGATCCGAAGAGTAAAAATTTTCTAATTTTTGCAGTTTTATTCTCTCTAATAGTGTTGTTGTTTTTCTACATCACTACCCTTACAGCTGTTGGTTTGATTAGTAATAATGGTTTTAAAACCTCTTGGTCTATCCTGATTAAAAATAATTTTTTTGGCCAAGTAAAAACGCTATGGATTTCTTTTGAACGCTACTGGCAAATCTGGTGGGCTAATAAAGATGCGCTCACTATGGAGTCTAAAAATTATTTTCCACTCAAATTATTTTTAGCAACCTTCATCCCAAATGGTATCTTATTGATCTTAATATTTTTGTTTCGGGCGCCAATTATGGATTTTCGTCCTTTCAAAGAAAAAGAAAAAATTCATGGTGATGCTAAATGGGCAGATGAAAAAGAGAAAAAGAAAGCAGGTCTGCGTTCTAAACAAGGTATGCTACTCGGTAAAGATCGTAAAGGATATTTGATTGGTGGTGGTTATCAACATGCCCTACTCTTTGCCCCTACAGGTTCGGGAAAAGGTGTAGGTTTTGTGATACCAAATTTACTATTCTGGACCGATTCAGTTCTAGTGCATGATATTAAATTAGAAAATTACGAGCTGACTAGCGGCTATCGTCAAAAGAAAATGAAACAAAAAGTGTTTTTGTGGAATCCTGCCGATCCAGAAGGAGTTAGCCATTGCTATAATCCGCTTGATTTCGTTAGTCGTAAAATGGGACAGGTGGTGGATGATGTGCAAAAAATCGCTAATCTATTATTACCCGAACAAGAATTTTGGCAGAATGAGGCACGCAGTTTAATTGTAGGTATCATGCTTTATCTGCTTGCTGATAAAAATAAAATAAAGTCTTTTGGTGAAGTAGTAAGAACGTTAAGAAGTGATGATGTCGTTTATAATCTGGCAGTCGTGTTAGATACTATGGGTAAAGATATTCACCCAGTTGCCTATATGAATATCGCCGCATTTTTACAAAAAGCAGATAAAGAACGTTCAGGTGTGATTTCAACCGCCAATTCTTCTTTAGAATTATGGTCCAACCCGTTAATTGATGCTACTACCGCTACTAGTGATTTTGACGTGCGTACTTTTAAACAGCAACCAACCACAGTATATGTGGGCCTAACACCAGATAATATTCATCGTTTGCAACCTTTGATGAAGATTTTCTATCAGCAAACTTCAGCTGCTTTATCAGCAAGAATGCCAACTAAAGAAGATAAATTTGGCGTGATGTATATGATGGACGAATTTCCGACACTTGGTAAAATGGAACAATTCCAATCAGGAATTGCCTATTTTCGAGGCTATAAGGTAAGATTATTTCTTATTATTCAAGATACAGAGCAGCTTAAAGGTACTTATGAAGAAGCCGGGATGAATTCATTTTTGTCAAATGCTACTTATCGTATTACTTTTGCGGCCAATAATGTCGAAACCGCAAATTTAATCTCGCAATTAATTGGTAATAAAACAGTAAAACAAGAATCACTTAATAAACCAAGATTCTTAGATCTTAATCCAGCATCACGTTCGTTACATGTATCAGAAACTCAGCGTGCCTTGCTTTTGCCGCAAGAGGTAATTAATTTGCATCGTGATGAACAAATTTTGCTTATTGAGGCAAGTCCACCAATTAAAAGTAAAAAAATTAAATATTATGCTGATAAATTTTTTACTAAAAGATTGTTAAAACAAATACCAATTCCAACCCAAGAGCCGTTTATTCCAGGTACAAGTAAGGCTCCACAACCAAAACAACAGCAACAAAATTAGGTAAATTATTATGAAATTTCTAGCAGCGGGTAACGCAATATGCGATATTATTTGTCAGGTTGAAGATGAATTTCTGGCTAAACATCAATTAGCTAAAGCTTCGATGCAGCTTTGTGATGACCAAAAATCAGCTGCTATTTTAGCTGATTTAGCCTCTGATGAGAAGTTAATTGCATCAGGAGGATCTGCTGCCAATACTGCTAATTATTTGAGTGCTTACGGCTTAGAGGTAGGTTTTATTGGTAATGTGGCAGATGGTTTCTATGGCAGAAAATTTAAAACCGATCTAGATAAAAATAATATTAATTTTTTTAATACTCATCAGGAGGATGATGCAGTTTCTGCTAAATCGGTTATTTTAGTGACACCAGATGGTGAACGTACTATGTGTACCTCGCTTGGTTGTGCTGCTACTTTACATCAAAGCCAATTAGATTTAACTGCTCTTGCGCAAGCTGATTTATTTTACATAGAAGGTTATTTATGGGATCAGCAAGGTACTAATCAATTAATCTTAGCATTATGTCAGCAAGTAAAAGCTTCTGGTGGTAACAATGTATTTTCTTTAGCTGATGCTTTTTGCGTAAAACGTCATCTCGAAGATTTTAAAAAATTATGTGTTGAACATATAGATATTGTTTTTGGTAATGAATCTGAATTTCAAGCATTATTTGCAAAAGAAGTTTTAGATCAAAAAGCTTTAGAAGAAATTCAAGCTGTTTTGCCTGAATTAAATGTCGAATTAATGATCATCACTTTAAGCGGTGCAGGGGTAGTACTAATTACTGAGCAGCGCATTATCACAGTTGCTACGACAAAGTTGCAAGCTGTTGATACAACAGGTGCGGGTGACTCATTTGCAGCAGGATTTTTATATGGTTATCTGCAAGAAATGTCTTTAAAAGATGCAGCAAAATTAGGTAATTATCTGGCTGGTCAAGTGATTATGAATTTAGGTGCGCGTCCAGAAATCAACTTAATTACAGATCCAGCTTCTATTCCACATGCAGCAGCTTAAATTACTTAAAAAGAAAATATTTTTAGAAGTATTTATGCTGGGCATTGCTGGTGGTATGCCTATAGTATTACTTGCTTCAACCTTATCAATCTGGTTAACAGAATTAGGTGTTTCTAAAACATCAATAGGGTTATTTAGTTTAACCATGACCCCATATGTTTTAAAATTTTTATGGTCGCCTTTAGTTGATGGTTATCGCTTACCTTTTTTTAAAAAAACTATAGGTAAAAGACGTAGCTGGTTAATTTTTAGTCAAATTCTACTTTTTGCTACTTTAAGCTTGCTAGCATTTTCTCAGCCTGAACATAATTTATTCTTAACTGCTTTAGCGACTATTTTGGTGGCTTTTGCTTCTGCAACCCAAGATATAGTAATTGATGCGCAAAGAGTAGAAAATTTAGCCACTGATGAACAGGCTATGGGTGCTACTTTATATGTGTATGGTTATCGCATTGGCATGTTATTTTCAGGGGCAGGTGTTTTATTGCTCGCAGAATATTGGGGCTTTCCTTTAATATATTTTTTAGTGGCGTTACTTTACTTAGCCGCAGCATTTTTACTTGGTAGTTTTATTACTGATAAACAAAGCTTTGCTAAAGAAAAAATTCACTATTTAGCTTGGTTTAGAAATTACGTTATTTCGCCATTTAAAGATTTTTTAGCACGTGATCAGGCTTTGTTGATTATTTGTTTCATTGTAATTTTTAAATTAGCTGATGCTTTTGCAGGGCTAATGACTAATCCTTTTCTTTTAGAGCTTGGTTTTAGCAAAGTTGATATTGCCTATTATGTTAAAACTGTAGGTATGGTTGCTACTATTTTAGGTTCTTTTTTAGGTGGTTTATTATCGCTTAAATTCTCACTTAAAAATAGCCTTTATGTGGCGGCAATTTTACAGATTCTGACTAATCTTATTTTTTGTATACAGGCTTTGCTTGGTAAAAATGCATTATTTTTATCTTTTACTATTTTTGCTGAGAATTTAGCAGGTGGTATCGGAACCATAGTCTTGGTAGCTTATTTAGGTAGCTTATGTAATGTTAAATTTACCGCGACGCAATATGCGTTGCTGACTTCTTTGGCTGCTGTGGGTAGAACCTGGATCTCGGCAGGTTCAGGTTATTTAGCTGATCAGGTAAATTGGGTAGAGTTTTTCTTAGCTTCAGGCATAATTGGATTGCCAGCATTATTATTATTAAAATATTTACCAAGCACCAATGTTACTAAAAATAATTGATTATAAATTACCAGTTTTGATTGGGGTTTATGCGCATGAAAAAGAACAAAAAACTGAACTTAAAATTTCTTTAGAGATTGAATTTAATGGTGAGAAAGCAGCAATATCTGATGATGTGGCCGATACTTTAGATTATGATAAGGTTGCCGAGTTTTTAGAAGATATTGGCCAGCAAAAACAATATGACTTATTAGAAGCTTTAGCTCGTGACATTAAGCAAGGTTTGTTTAGCAGATTTGTATTAATTAGCGATGTTACCGTATCAATCATCAAGCCAATTATTCCACAAGCTGATATAGTCAGCATTACCTATTAAATTTCTAGTTCTGTTAAATTTCCCAACACCAAAGTCAGAAACTATTTATCATTTTGTTAAGAGTCAAAAAGCGTAGTATTTTTAGTTAAAATATCGCAATTAATAGCGAGCTATTGATAAGAGATTTTAGCTAAAAAGAGTAGCTTTTTGCCTTAACCTGTAAGGCAGCTAATAAATTGAAAAAATTACTGCACAAAATTTTTCGACCGTAGCGGATTGCTATGCTCTCACAATTTTACTTGTTCTTTTTTCAATTTATTAACGCTGCAAAAAGATAAATAGTTTCTGACTTTGGTGTGCGGATCATCTATTGCAAGATAAGTACAGAAAAAAACTGCTTACGTACAGCGAAGGCGTAAAAAACAATTAAGAAAATTGTTTTTAGCCGTAGCCAGCAATAAGCTGTGCTTATTCTGGTACGCTGCGCATCTTTTTTCTGCACTTACTCACAATATATGACCCACCTCGCAAAATTTTTTGGTGCCATGATCTAAGGTCCCTGAGTGATTTCGAGCAAAGCGAGAAATTGTACCGAAGGGCCAAGAGATAGAAAAGACTGCATAATATGCTGATTTATCTAATTATTAAATTTGAAGAGTAAGACATCGCCATCGGATACTATATAATCCTTACCTTCTTGACGCATTTTGCCATTTTCTTTAGCAGCTTTGTCGCCACCACAGGCAATATAATGATCATAAGCAATAGTTTCAGCTTTAATAAAGCCAGTTTCAAAATCTGTATGAATCACCCCAGCTGCTTGCGGAGCTGTGGCTCCTTTTTTAATAGTCCAAGCACGTGCTTCATTTGGACCAGCTGTAAAATAAGTTTGTAATTCAAGCAATTTATAACTCTCACGAATAATACGCGATAAGCCAGTCTCACTTAAATCTAACTCACTTAAAAATTCTTGCTTTTCTTCTGCGGTTTCTAAACTAGCAATCTCTGCCTCAATCTTGGCTGAAATGTTAACCGCTAAAGCATGATTTGCTAATGCATATTCAGCAACTTTTTTACTCTCAGCATTACCTGTTGAAATTTCATCCTCAGCTACATTACAGACAAAAAGCACTTTTTTAGATGTAAGTAATTGTAACTGTCTAAAGATTTTGCTGGTTTTATCACTTAACTCAACTTGCCTTGCTGGTTTACCATCTTCGAGCAAAGCAATAATTTCTTTAACTAATTCTAACTCTAACTTTAACTCTGCATCATTGCTGCGTGCTTTTTTTTCTAGATTAGGTAATCTTTTAGTAAGTGATTCTAAATCAGCTAACATTAATTCTGTTTCGATTACTTCTATATCACGTAAAGCATCAATTCCCCCAGCCACATGCGTAATATCATCATCACTAAAACAACGTACCACATGAATAATTGCATCTGTCTCACGAATATTAGCTAAAAATTGATTACCCAAACCTTCACCTTTAGAAGCACCTGCTACTAAACCGGCAATATCTACAAATTCTAGCTGAGTAGGAATGATATTTGCCGAGCTTGCTAATTTGGCTATTTTGTAAAGACGTTCGTCAGGAACTGCTACTAAACCAGTATTTGGTTCAATAGTACAAAAAGGAAAATTTGCTGCTTCAGCATTTTGTGTTTCAGTAAGAGCATTAAATAAAGTTGATTTACCTACATTTGGTAAACCGACAATTCCACATTTGAGCATAGTTGAAAATTTGAATTATGCTTGACCATATAGTTTATTTCACTAAAAGTTACAAGTATTAGGTCTTGTAATGTAGTGCTACCAATCGGTTGGTGAGCTTGCCGAACCACAAGATTGGTTAAGTGGAGGTATTTAGTTTTTATGAAAAGTAATTTTAAAAAAGTTAAAACTCTAGCTGATTTGCTAGTTTTTTTACATGAGCAAGAGACGAATGATAAGTTTCTAAATTATCTTAAAGTCGGTGATTGGCACCAGCTTTCTAACAAAGAATTTTGTAGTCGCGTTTATAATTTAGCACATCATCTCAAAGAATTAGGTCTTAAGAAAGGAGATCGTTTTGCTATTTTTAGTAAATCTTCACCACATTGGTTAATTGTTGATTTTGCTTGCCAGCTTTTAGGTATAGTGACTGTACCTTTTTTTGCTAATATCTCAGAGGAAAATCTTGAATATCAAATAGAACATTCTGGAGTAAAATATGCTTTTGTTTCAGGCGGAGAGCAATGGCAGGTAGTAAAACCTCACCAGCAAAAATTTAAGCATTTTGTTACACATGATGTGCAGTTAAAAATTGCTAACCAGAGCAATCTGAAAAAACTCACTACTAGTGAATCTTGCCCTAATAAAAATTTTGCCAAACTTGCCAGACGTATTTTTAAAGATGATTTAGCCACTATTATCTATACTAGTGGAAGTACTGGTGTACCTAAAGGTGTGGTTCTGACTCATTATAATTTAATTAGCCAAATTGCTGGTGCTCGTGAATCTTTTTCATTGAAGCCGCAAATGCGGGTCTTAAGCTTTTTACCTTTAGCGCATATTTTTGAGCGTATGGTGATGTGTTTTTACTTAAGTGAAAATTTAGAAATCTATTTTGCAGATGAGGTTACAAATGTGCCTAATTTGCTGCAAGAAGTTAAGCCTGAAGTGCTTACTACTGTACCACGCATGTTAGAAAAAATTTATAGCAAGATTGCACAAAATATTGCGGAACTTCCTTTTGTCTCAAGAATCATTGCTGGTACTGCTTATAAATATGCTAGTAATATGCCAGAGCTAGTTACCAAGAAATCTTTACTCAAAAAATTCTTTGCTAAAACAGTTTATCATAAATTTTTGGCAGCTTTTGGTGGAGAGGTAAAGTTAATGATCTCAGGTAGTGCGGCTCTTGATAAGCAGATTAATCAATTTTTTGTAAATATTGGTCTTAATATTTTAGAAGGTTATGGTCTAACTGAAGCTGCGCCAGTTATCTCAGTTAACACAGCTAAAGCCAGACGTCTTGGTTCAGTAGGTAAAGCCTATCCTGGTGTAAAAATTAAAATTGCTAAAAATAATGAAATCTTAGCTGCAGGCCCAAATATAATGCAAGGCTATTACAAAGCTAAGGCTAAAACTACTGAGACCATGTCAGGCAATTATCTTAAGACTGGTGATTTAGGTTATCTTGATAAGGATGGTTTTTTATATATTACTGGCCGTTTGAAAGAGTTGCAAAAAACCTCTTATGGTAAATATGTGCCAGTGCAAAAATTAGAGGGAGAACTCAAAAAGCTGTGTCATGTAGAACAGTCAATTATTGTCGCAGATGGTAAAAAATTTGTGTCTGCAATTATTTTTCCTGATTTAGCTCTACAAAAAAAACAAAAATTAAGTAAAAGAAATTTGCAAAAAACTCTTGCTGCAGAAATTGCTAAATTAAATAAAAAATTGAATAAATGGGAGCAAATTCAGAAGTTTATCATTGCTAGCCAAGAACCAACTGTTGTAAATGGACAACTAACCCCATCTTTTAAATTACGTCGTGAGCCAATTTTAGAGGCTTATGCGCAGCAAATAGACAATTTATATTCTTGAAAAAAACTTTTTTCTCTTTAGATTGTTAGACAATTTAATTGTGGCTGAGAAAGAGCTTAAGTGAGTAAAAATCGTATTGCAATAGTCGAAGGTTATCGAACTCCGATGGGAAAAATGGGGGGTAGTCTCGCTCCTCTTGCAGCTGACCAAATTGGTGCGCAAATTTTTAGAGAAATATATGAGAGATTCAGCGATTATGATGCAGAAATTTCAGAAGTAATTATTGGTAATGTAGCGCAGCCTGCCCATGCAGCAAATATTGCTCGGGTAATTGCTTTGCGTGCTGGTGTGCCAAGATCAGTGCCAGCTTTTACGGTGCATCGTAATTGTGCTTCAGGTATGGAGGCAGTAACTTCAGCAATTAGTAAAATTCAGGCAGGACATGATGAGATTATCTTAGCAGGTGGTGTGGAATCCATGTCTAATATTCCATTGCTTTTTCCTGGGGAAATGAAATTATTTTTAGAGCAATTAGCGCGTTCAAGAAGCGCAGCTGCAAAATTAAAACAGCTGAGCAAATTTAAGTTAAAATATTTAAAGCCAGTTATTGGTTTAAAGCTGGGTTTAACTGATCCGGTTTGTAATATGATTATGGGTAATACAGCGGAAGTGCTTGCTCAAGATTTTTCTATCTCGCGCAAGGATCAAGATTTATTTGCGATGCAAAGTCATAATCGTGCTGAGCAAGCAGCAGAGCAAGGTATCTTCCAAGAAGAAATTATTCCTTTTCCAGTAGGTACTAAAAAAGTAAGTATGTTAGCAGCTGATGAAGGAATTCGTAAAGGTCAAAATATGCAGGCTCTTACTAAGTTAAAGCCTTTTTTTGATCGAAGAAATGGTACTGTCACTGCTGGTAATTCTTCACAAATTACTGATGGTGGAGCTGCTCTACTAGTGATGAGTGAAAAAAAAGCCAAAGAAATAGGAGCTAAGCCACTTGGTTATATTAAGGATTTTAGCTATGCTGGTCTTGATCCGGCGCGTATGGGTTTAGGCCCTGCTTATGCAATTGCTCAGCTAGTTAAAAAACATAAATTAAAAATTAGAGATATTGATTTATTTGAGATTAATGAAGCATTTGCAGTACAGGTTTTAGCATGTGTGCAGGCATTAAATTCGAAAAAATATTGTACAGAATCTTTAGGTTTGAAAGATAAATTCGGTGAGATTGCTAATGATAAATTAAATGTGAATGGTGGTGCGATTGCTCTTGGTCATCCGGTAGGTATGTCAGGTACTAGAATCATTATTCATTTATTGCGTGAGCTTAAGCGTCGCAAATTAAAAAGAGGTGTTGCTTCTTTATGTATTGGTGGTGGCCAAGGAGGAGCTGTGTTGCTAGAGGTAAATTAATGGCAAAAGCATTTAAATTAACAGTCAAAAAAAATGGAGTTGCAGAGTTAATTTTTGATTTAAGTGGCGAGAGAGTTAATATTTTGCGTTCCAAAGTCTTATTAGAATTAGAAGAGAGAATCGCTGAAATTGCTAAAAATGGAGCTATAGATGTTTTAATTATTAGAAGCGCTAAAATTAATAATTTTATTGCTGGTGCTGATATTAATGAGATTAAAGATCTACATAATAGCAAAGAAGCTTATGAGATTGTGGCAAAAGGCCAAGAAATTATCAGTAAAATTGCTGCGCTACGTTGTATAACTGTAGCATATATTAATGGTTCATGTATGGGTGGCGGTACAGAATTAGCACTTGCTTGTGATTACCGTTTAGCAAGTACTAATAGCAAAACTATGCTGGGTCTACCTGAAGTTAATTTAGGAATTATTCCTGGTTTTGGTGGTACACAGCGTTTGCCAAGATTGATAGGCTTATCGCGTTCATTGCAAATGATTCTTACTGGTAAAGCTATTAATTATAAAAAAGCTTATCGTTTTGGTTTAGTAGATGATTTTTTCCCAGATGGTTATGCTAAAGAGCGTCTTGAGAAATTTGCTCAAGATATTCAGCAAAGTAAATATGCGCGTCAGTTAAAAAGAAGACGTAAATATCTAATTCCTATTCATGATCAGCTACGTTTCTTGCATGAATTTGTTTTCAAAAAAGCACATGCTAGCTTGATGAAAAATACTAAAGGAAAATATCCTGCTCCTTTAAAAGCCTATGATGTTATTAAGCATAGTTATGATTTAACTTTGCGTGGTGGTTTGCGTTATGAGCTAAAAGCTTTTACTAAATTAGCTGTTACCAAAACTTCGAAAAATTTGATTAGCTTATTTTTTGCTAGCGAGAAAGTAAAAAAAGATAAGATTAAAACCAAAGAAAAATTACCAGAAATTAAAAAAGCCGGTGTGCTAGGTGCTGGTATTATGGGTGGTGGTATCGCTTGGCTTTACAGTAAAATTGGTGTCTCAGTTAGAATTAAAGATATTAACAATGAGGCTTTAGCGCTGGGCTACCAACAAATTTATAAAATTTATAAGCAGCTATTAAAAATCAGAAAATATCATAAATCTGAAGTGGCTAATAAATTGGCTTTGATTAGTGCTACAACAGATTTCTCGGGTTTTAAAAATTGTGATTTTATTTCTGAAGCAGTAATTGAAGATCTTAAAATTAAGAAACAAGTTATTAAAGAATTAGAAAAACATGTTAAGGCTGAGACCATAATTGCTTCTAATAGTTCAGCTCTATCAATTACTGAAATGGCCAAAGCCCTTAAAAAACCAGAGCGTTTTGTTGGGGTGCATTTTTTTAATCCAGTAAATAGAATGCCGCTAGTTGAGATTATCCCAGGTAAAAAAACTAGTAAAACAACTATAGCAGCTGCTGAAGATTTTATGCGCAAATGTGGTAAGACGCCAATCATTGTTGGTGATTGCGCTGGGTTTTTGGTAAATAGAATTTTGCTGACTTATATTAATGAGGCGTTTCACTTACTTGCTGAAACAGGTGCGGTTAAAAGAATTGACCATTTAATCGAGCATTTTGGTATGCCAATGGGTCCTTTCACTTTAGCAGATACAGTTGGTTTAGATGTAGGCTATAAAGTTGCCAAAACCTTAGAAGATGCTTACGGCCAGCGCATGCAAGTAGCACCGATTATTGAAGAGATTTACTGCAACCGTAATTTATTAGGTAAAAAATCTGGTTTAGGTATTTATAAATATACCAAAAATAAAATCAGCTTAAATTTAGGGCTTAATGAATTATATGCTGCAGATAATATAGCTACTAAAGATATTATTGATCGCTTAATCTTGATCATGGTTAATGAGGCGGCGCGCTGTTTAGAAGAGAAGGTAGTTAGTTCAGCTGCTCATTTAGATTTAGCTATGGTGATGGGCACCGGCTTTCCTGCTTTTACAGGTGGCTTGGTTAAATATGCTGATAATCGTGGTCTTAAACAGATCGTGAAAAAATTAGAAGCTTTACAAGAGAAATATGGTGATAGATTTGAGCCAGCTGCTTATTTACGCAAGCTAGCTGAGGCAGAACAAAATTTTTATGATATTTAGATTATGCTACATTTTTTTGCGATAGATCCTTTAATTTTTTCAGTTACGGCTGTCACTTTATTTTTGCTTGCAGCTTATCGTGGTGCTAGCGCTTGGTTCTTATATTTTATAATTTATTTGTGCTTAATTAGATTTCGCGTAGATGGAATCTTATTTGATGCTTTCTTTATATTTTTAGTATTATTTTTAGTTAAGCCTATACGTCGCATTATCATTACTAAACCGTTAATTTTTATACTTAAAAAAATTGGCGCTTTACCTAAAGTATCTGAAACAGAAGAAATTGCTTTAAGAGCAGGTAATGTTTGGATTGAAGAAGAGCTTTTTTCAGGCCGTCCAAATTTCAAAAGAATTTTTAATGAGCCTTATAAAAAATTAAGCAAAGCTGAAAAATCCTACATGGATAATCAAGTTAATAAGCTTTGTGAATTAATAGATGATTGGTCAGTATTTACGGAGCGTGATCTTTCTAAAGAAACTTGGAATTATCTGAAGAAAGAAAAATTCTTTGGCATGATCATCCCTAAAAAATATGGAGGTTTGGGTTTTTCTGCTTTAGGTCATTCAGCGGTGGTACAAAAATTAGCAACCCGTTCACAAGTTGCGGCTATTACAGTGATGGTACCAAATTCTCTTGGTCCTGCTGAATTATTAATGAAATATGGAACTGAGAAGCAAAAAGATTATTATTTGCCGCGTTTAGCAGATGGTCGTGAAATTCCTTGTTTTGGTCTTACTGAAACTGGAGCTGGTTCTGATGCAACTTCTATAGTTTCTGGAGGAGAGGTTTTTAAAGATAAAAATGGCAAATTAGCCATTAAGCTAAATTTTCGTAAACGTTATATAACTCTTGGTGCAGTAGCTACAGTTATTGGTTTAGCTTTTAAATTAAAAGATCCCAAAAACTTACTTGGTAAAGGTACAGATTTAGGTATTACTTGTGCCTTACTTAATGCTAAAAGCAAGGGTATTTCTATCACTAGACATGATCCTTTAGGTGTACCTTTTGTAAATGCGTGTTTAGTTGGTGAAAATGTGGTGATCTCTGCCGATGATATTATTGGTGGTGCAGCAGGAGCTGGAGAAGGTTGGAAAATGTTAATGGAATGTCTGTCAATTGGTCGCGGTATTTCATTACCGGCAACTAGTACTGGTGGAGCTAAAATGGTGGCGCGCGTAGTTGGAGATTATGCTTATTCACGTCGTCAATTTGGTGTGCCTATTGCTAAATTTGAAGGTGTTTCTGAGAAGATGGCCGAGATTGCAGGTTTTACTTATATGTTAGATGCAGCCCGTATTTTTACTGCTTGTGCTATTGATAATGGTTATAAGCCAGCAGTTACTAATGCGCTGGCTAAATATCATTTTACTGAAAAATTTAGAGAGGTAATTAATCATGGTATGGATATTTTAGGTGGTGCAGCAATTTGTAAAGGACCTAATAATTTATTAGCACATGCTTATATGGGTACGCCGATTGCTATTACAGTAGAAGGTGCCAATATTATGACTAGAAGTCTCATTCATTTTGGTCAGGGAGCAATTCGTTGCCATCCTTATTCTTATCATGAAATGAAGGCGCTACAAGAAGGTGATGACAAAAAATTTGATCATTATTTCTTTAAACATTTAGGTCATTTATTCCGTAATAAGGTTAGAACTTTATTGCTAGGCGTTACTAGAGGTAGATTCCATATTCCGGAACATTCAGGATTACTTGGGCGTTATGAATGTAAACTTGCTTGGATGTCGGCACGTTTTGCATTTTATGCAGATTTAGCACTGGCTTATTATGGTGGTAGTATCAAATTAAAAGAGCAAATTACGGGTCGTTTTGGTGATATATTATCAGCAATGTATTTTATTAGCTGTTTGATGCAACGCTATAAAGTAGAAGGTCAAAAACCTGAAGATGAAGAATTATTCAGATGGGGTGTTGATTATTGGTTTGCTGAGGCGCAAAAAGCTTTTATCGAATTACACAGAAATTTTGCTGGCGGTTTAGTTAGAAAAATCACTCGTGGTGTTGTAATGCTTTATGATCGTCTTAATCCTTTCGGTTATTATCCAGATGATAAATTAAGTAATGAAGTTGCCGAGATTTTAATTACTAATGATAAGACTCGTGATCAGCTAACCCAAGATGTATTTATTTCTACTAAGAAAAAAGATATGCTCAATAAATTAGAAGCATGTTTTGTGGAATCACTTGCTGCGGATAAGATTCTTAAGAAAGTTAAAAAAGCGATAAAAAGAGGTGATCTAGAGAAATCTTCTACAAGCTTATATGCAGATGCTTTAAAAGCTAAGATTATTACTAAGTCTGAAAAAACTCAGCTTGATAAAGCTGCAAAATTGCAAAGAGAAGTTGCAGAGGTTAATTCTTTTGAGCTGAAGGACTATATGTCTCACAAGATGAAAAAACCTTTATAAATTATTCGGTTCTCGAGTGATTTTGCACTTGTTGCAAAATTTTACCGAGAGACCCGATAGAGCATTAGCAATTACAGCGAAGTTTCAACGGATCTCTCGGTACACTGTTCGACTGCGCTCACAGCACTCGAGAACCGTTTGGTGTCCTTCGGTACATTAATTTCTCGCTTTGCTATTTTTTGACCAATAGTCAGTTCAGTTTTTACTAATCTAAGCAAATTCAAATTGTAATTGTAATTAATTGCTAGCTTATGGAGCAGCAACCAGTTCGTTCGTGTAATGCTGATAATTCTGTAAGAACTCTTTCTGCAGCAGTAGCAGGTGGCTGAGTTGTATCTCTAGTAGTTGTATTAGTAGGATTATCTTCTGCCAAAAATCTACTAGTATATGGACCTGGTGCATGGGCTCTTACATTTTCTAAAGTATTTGTCGCAGTAGCTGAACTGGTGCTGTGAGATTTTTTTGTAATTTCGGATGAATTTTTTTCTGAAGTTCTAGAATCCTGATAAGGGACATATCTTGGTTTTAATCCAAGCCTATGTTGTTCTGCCATGTTCTTAAGTTGCTCATTAAAATGATTATTTCGTTCTGAATTTGAAGCAAACTCAACGCCTGAAGGATTTGACATTTTCTGATGGTGCTTTTGCCATTCATTTGGGCCGCAATTAATTATATCGCGACCAGCAACTTGTACAACGGAACCTGTGTTACCATAAACAATAATATGTCTAGGGTTGTAATTATAGGTCTGAGAATAATGATAACTTCGAGAATGAGGATTACTGTTCCCACCGGAATTATATCTACTAGTATTTGGGTTACCAAAAGTCACGCCTGATATTGTCACACTATTTGCCGTTACGTCCGTTACGCCTGAAAAATTTTCTTCTGTGCGGGGAATATCTTGTTTATCAGTTTCTTTTTTCATAATATGCCATAATATAAGTTTTTAAAATTTGAATAAATATAGCATATTTTTGATTGTAAATCAATCTGCCATGTTTTAGCTATTTAACCGATTTGTAATAGGCTATGATCTTGAAGTTTAGCACTGCAGCTATGTTTTCGACGACGCTTTGTAAAATCTAATCCTGCGCTGTGAGATTAAGTTTATAACTCGCCGAGGCGCTTAGCCTGATCTTCAGCAATTAATGGCTCAACTATCAAATCAAGATCACCTTGCTCGACAATCTCCACAATCTTATAAAGAGTTAAATTGATGCGATGATCAGTAACTCTACTTTGCGGATAATTATAAGTTCTAATGCGTTCCGAACGATCACCAGAACCAATTTGGCTTTTACGATCAGCTGATCTTTCTGCATCACGGATTTGTCTTTCATGATCAAATAAACGTGAACGTAAAATCTTTAAAGCTTTTTCACGATTTTTATGTTGTGATTTTTCGTCCTGTTGTTGCACAGTGATACCAGTTGGAATATGTACAATTCTTACGGCACTATCAGTAGTATTTACTGATTGTCCACCTGGGCCGCTTGCTCTAAAAATATCGATGCGTAGATCTTTTTCGTCAATCTGAATATCAATATCCTCTGCTTCAGGAAGTACAGCTACGGTTGCAGCAGAAGTATGAATTCTACCACTTGATTCAGTCTCCGGTACTCTTTGCACGCGATGCACCCCTGATTCAAATTTTAAATTAGCAAATACATTTTTACCAGTAATTGAAACAGTAGCATCTTTACAGCCACCAACACCTGTATCAGAAAGAGACATTACCTCAAATTTCCAACCTTTTTTTTCAGCATATCTTTTATACATTTCTAAGAGATTGCCACCAAATAAAGCTGCTTCATCACCGCCAGTTCCAGCTCTAATTTCTAAAATAGCATTTTTCTCATCTGCTTCATCTTTAGGTAGTAAGGCAATTTTAATTTGCTCTTCATATTGTGGCTTGCTTTTTTTAAGCTCGATTAATTCTTCTTCAGCAAGTTCTGCCATTTCTGGATCAGCAGCTTGATTGGCGATTAATTCTTGAGTATCTGCAATATCTGCAACAATTTTGAGATATTCATTTATCTTTTCGACAATAGGGCTAAGCTCAGCAAATTCTTTAGAAAGTGCAATAAATTCTTTTTGTTCGATTTGATCTGGGTTACTTAATTGCTGTTGAATATTTTGGTGTTTTTCAACCAGCGCATTAAGTTTGTCAGTAAACTCCATGTTACTTTTTTAACTTATCTTTAGGTTGGTAGCGCAGCATAAAGGGCAGCTGGCTTATTGTAAATATAATACTCATAGGTAGAAAGCCAAAAACTTTAAAGCTAACCCAAAATTCTTCTGAGAAATTGCGCCAAATAAATTCATTAATAATTGCCAGAAAAATAAAAAATAAACCAAAACGTAATCCTAGAGTTAACCAAGCATTATCCGGCATTTCTAAGGCGCCATCAAACACATATTTAAGTAAGGGTTTTTTTAAGTAGTAACCACCAATAAAGATTACTGCGAAGAGACTATTTAAAATTGTTGGTTTCATTTTGATAAAAATTGGATCTTGAAAATACCAGGTGAAAAAACCAAAAATACCTAAAATTATTGCTGAAAAAAGTGGCATTTTGGCAATCTTACCAGTTTTAACCATGAGGATCGCAACTGATATGGCAGTAGCCACAACCAAAATTAATGTAGCAGAAATAATCCCAACTTTTTTATAGAAGATAAAAAATAATAAGAGGGGAATAAATTCTAGAATGTTCTTCATGATTTGAAACCAGTTAGATTGATAAATTCGATAGTGGCAGAGATTATATTATCTTTGCTATTATTTTTAAGGTAATTTTCTTTAATTAAATTTAAGCGTTTTTTGGACATAAGCTGTTTAGATTTTTGTGTTAAGAAATTTCCTTCGCCAGCTTCCTTTAAATCATATAAGAATTTTTCGACATTGCTATATTCTAAAGTTACTTTTTCACTATCTGCTACTGGTAAATGAAAACCAGTTTTTTGTAGTAACATGCCGGCAGTTTTAACTTCAATCATCGGTGCCACTTTAGCACTAGCTGAATTTAAGCCAGCATCTGCTGCTAAACAGGCAGCACGCAGTTCAGTCAAGCTCTCTCCGCCTATAAAGCAAGCAATAAAGGCGCCACGTTCAGTTAGCAATTCACGAATTTTAAATAAAGTTTCTGGTAAGCGGTTAATTTTATGTAAATTTAAAATGCTAAAAATTAGTTCAAAACTATTTGGTGCAAAAGGTAAATTCTCTTCATCACAGATAATTTGTTGATTAGAGCTTTTGGCGCTTTTTAAAAAATTTGCTGAGTAGCTAGTTTCAGTTATGGTACAGTTTGGAAATTTCTTTGCTAAGAAACTATCTAGCTTTGTTGAACCGCAACCAAGATTTAAAATTTTTTGATAGGGTAAATTTATAGCACTTAATTTTTCTTGTAATAAATCCGCAGCATAATCACTTAAAAAATTAGTAGCACGAATTTGCTCTGCATGTCGCTCATAGTGATTTTTAATTTGCTGACGCGCAAAAATTTCTAGATTTTTTGCCATTTACCTGCTGCATCTTGCTGCCAATATGAAACTGTTTCACCAGAATCCTTACGTTTATGGAATGCATCTAAAAATTGCTGATTATTATTTTGACTAAATACATAAATTTCTTGAGCAAAATCTTTGCTATTTTGTTCTGTTAAATATTTAGTGCTCACTAAAATTTTAGCCTGGTTAAGATTTTCTAATTTATCAGTTAAGAGTAGTGGCCCATAATGATCAGGTCCATCTTTTACAGTGCCATGTGGTAAAAATTTATTGCTTGAAAAAGTCCAAAATAATTTATTATAAAGTTCAATTTCTGCTGCATCTTGCAAAATTAGCAAGAGCTTCTCACCAGTTTGGTCATAAATTTTATAGAGTAATTGCGGTAAGGTTTTACCAAGATTATCTCCAGCTATTTCATAAAATTTTACTTCGCTCATTTTATATTGAGAATCTCATTATAAAGTTTAAAAGTTTTCTCCTGCATTTTACCTATTGAGAATTCTTTTACTATACGCTGTTTAGCGTTTTTTTCCAGTTTAGTTTGTTGCGTTTTAGGTAAAGTAAGAGCGCGTTCTAAATTAGTAGCAAAATCTTCTATATCATGTGGTTCAACTAAAAAGCCAGTATCACCATTTAGAATAGTTTCGCAGGCACCACCATGTTTAGTAGCAATCACAATTTTACCTAAAGCACCAGCTTCAACAATAGTGCGGCCAAACGCTTCTGGTCTAAGGCTTGCTGATATTACTAAATCTGCTAGAGCATATAGATTAACTAAATCACGAATTGCTGGCTGGATAGTTACTTTATTTTCAAGTCCTAATTCGGTGATTTTTTCTTTTAATTTTACTGTGCAGTTATTTGGTACTGGATCTGCCCCTACAATTACTACAAAATAATCTGCGTAATTAATTTTACTTAGAGCTTCGATAAAAAATTCATGCCCTTTCCAAGCAGTAATACGTCCTGGAAAAAGGATGATCTTTTTATCTGCAGGAATATTATAATTTTTGCGATAATATTTTACGCGTGCTGCATCAATTTGTTTGTCATTAAATTCTTCTAGATCAACACCGCGATGAATGCGGGTAATTTTATCTGCATATTCTGGGCCATAATTTTTACTAATATGGTTAGTGATAAAATCTGAAACAGTAATGATTTTTTTACCGCGTAGCATCACAGAATTATATAATTTTTTGAAATAGCTTGTGCCTGAATAAACGCCGTGGAAAGTAGTTAGAAAAGGAGTGTTAGTCATTTTTGCGGCAAAATAGGCGCTCCAAGCAGGGCCACGTGAACGGGCATGAACTAAATCTATTTTATATTCTTTGATTATTTTTTCGAGACGAAAAATATTGGCAATAATTTCTAGAGGGTTTTTGCTATAAGTATCTAAATAGATATGTGTGCTACCTGCTTCAGTTAGAGGTTTTTCTAGCTTGCCACCACTAGACACCACAAAGCTTTTATAATTCTTTTTGACGAGATATTCAGCAATTTCTAAGGTACCGCGCTCTACTCCTCCTGATTCTAATTCTGGTAAAATTTGTAAAATATTAGGCATTTGCTTATTGTTAGTTTATCTGTCAATAATAGGCTATTCCAAATCAGCATAGTGTGCTTGTATTTTTGTGGTTCGATACAATTCTTCACTTTGTTCAGAATCACTCATCAACCGGTTCTCGAGTGGCGCGAATGAAATGAGCGTTGTATCGAGAGATTGAAAAGACTGCTCAATATGGTGATTTGCAATAGCCAAAAATAAGATATATTAAAACTATATGATCACAAGACAATTAATTACTAAAGCAGGACATAAAATAATCTATGATTTCGTTGAAGGCAGCAAAATCCCAATAATATTTCTGAGCGGTTTAATGTCTGATCGCAAAGGAAGTAAAGCAAGTTTTTTTGCGGAATATGCTGCAAATTACGGGCATAGCTATGTAGCCTTTGATTATTTAGGACATGGTGAATCTGACTTAGATTTTACTGAGTGTAATATTGATATCTGGTTAGAGAATGTGTTAGAAATGCTTGAGCTTTTTGTTGGTCAGAAGATAATTTTAATTGGCTCTAGTTTAGGAGGTTGGTTAGCGATTTTAGCAGCTCTTAAAAAACCAGGAAAAATTGAGAGCTTAATTACTTTAGCTGCAGCTCCAGACTTCACTGAAGATTTAATGTGGCAGAATTTTTCTCCTGAGATTCAGGCCCAATTAGCAGCAGGACAAATTTACAATTTACCCAGTGATTATTGTGATGGAGAGTACCCAATTACTATGCAATTAATTGAGTCGGGTCGTAATAATTTGCTGTTAAAGCAGCAGCATATTCCTTTAACTGTACCAATAAAAATGTTTCATGGTGCTTTAGATGAAGATGTGCCAGTCAAATATGCAGAGCTTTTAAAAGATAAATTACCTGCTGATTTAGCAGATTTAAATATTATTCCTGATGGCGATCATCGCCTGAGCCGTACTCAAGATTTAGCAATGTTTGCTGAGTATCTTTTGAGAATTATATAAATTTTATACATCTTGGCGTAACGAGTTTTGTAATATATTGTTTTATATTGTATACAATGTATTTTATGTATATAATGATATTATAACTAAAATTTTTTGTAACATGTCTAGTAGTGTTTTAACTTTACGCTTGCCGGTTTCATTAAAAGAGAATTTAGAAAATTTAGGTAAAGTACTTAATCGTTCTAACTCATATATCGCATGTGCAGCTCTTAGTGAATATCTCGAGAAAAATGCTTGGCAGATAGCAGAGCTAGAGCAGGCTAAAAAAGAAATTGAGTCCGGAGAGCTTATTAGCAATAATCAGGTCGAAGAACATTTGGATAGTTGGGAATAATGCAGCTATTTTGGTTACCCAAGGCTTTAGAAAATTTAAAGGATATAGAACTTTATATTAAAGCAGATAAGCCTAAATCGGCAAAAAAAGTTGCGCAAGAAATCAAAAAAGCCACAAGAAAAATTGCACAATACCCTCAAATAGGCAGGGTGAGTCTTTTGGATGATTTTAGGGAAGTTAGTTTAGCAAAATATCCTTATAGAATTTTTTATACTGTAAGAGATAATCAGATTATTATCTCAAGAATATTACATAATAAACAAAATAGACCTGATTAGAGTAAGATCTAGCAGTTTATTAATTAACCGGAGTAACTGAAAAATTGATTTCTAAATTATCATAATTTTTAGCTTCACTTTTAACGCTAATGCTCATTTCTAGACTTTCAGAATCACGTATATAGCTTAATTCTCCAGTACTTTCCCAACCAAGAGCAGGTAGAGTTTTTGCGTAGAACAGAATAATATGTTGTAAGGTTGCTGCGTTATGGAAAATATGATATAATATTACTAAACTAATAGAAGAAGGAGTAGCCATGCACCCAAATAAAAGAAAACATAGAGATCCTGAGAGTATAGATGATAAAGAAAGTGAATCTAGGCCACTTCAAAAAAGTTCTAGGCGTGAAGCACCAGATAATAGCTTAGGTTCATTGCTCCAATATCTTGGAAATCAAAACACAAGTGCACTTCCTGAACATATAAAAGATGCAACTGAATTGATATCAAATAGTACGTCGCGAGGAATTTATCTTGAACCGAATAATTTAACTAAAGCTTTATATATAATTGGCGTAAATAAACCCAGTATATTTTGTGATCATAAAAAGGAAATAAAAGAGGAATTTAAAAAGCCACTTACTGAATATATATTAGCTTTAACTGATAATCTTAATTTAGATATAGGGGGTAGATTTTTCTCTAAGCATATAGGAAGTGCCTTGTATGGTTTACGAATTATGAGTTCTAATGATGAAGTGGTAAGAGAATTATTGAAAGCCTTAACTGAAAAGATAGCAAATTCAGGTGCAAATTTATATGCACAGACAATAGGAAATGCTTTATATGGTTTGCAAAATATGAGTTCTGATCATGAAGAGGTGAAAGGATTATTGCGAGCCTTAACTCCAAATATAGAAGAATCAGACGCAAAGTTAGATGCGCGGCATATAGGAATGGCCTTATATGGTTTACAAAATATGAGTTCTTATTCTAGTACAGTAAGGCGATTATTGGGTGCCTTAACTGAAAAGATAGAATTATCAGAAGAAAAGTTGAATGAACAGGCAATAGGAAATGCTTTATATGGTTTACAGCGTATGAGTTCTAATGATGAA
>CAXDRM010000011.1:0-26438 GCA_963991775.1 uncultured Rickettsiales bacterium
ACAAATCGGACAACTCGCTGAAACTTTTTTTCGGACAATTCCCTGAAACACGACACTGTTTTCTTTAGGGCTTGCTGTAGACACAAAAATATGTTATAATGTTTACAAATTTAAAAGGATGTGAAGAAAAATGCTTAGTACTTTAATTAGAAATTCAGGAGTAGTTAGAAATTCAGCAGTTAGAAAATTACCAACTTCTAATACATATACTCCTATTTACTCAAACCCCATAACTACTTTTCCAGGAAACCACGACTCTAACACCACACTTAATCTGCAAAGACACCATGATATAAATATAAGAAACTATAGCGCTACTAATACTGCAAGGGACCGTCATCCCTACACTATTATAGCAAGCAGCAAGAGACATGGTAAGCTAAGAATTGTACCCCTATTACCGGAAAACCAAAAAGATTTTGAGAGTTTCAAAAAAATTATCACTAATGAAGGTGTGGTTTTTACCTCTTCTTGGATTGATACAATGTTTAATTTAAAAACACTAAAAGAATATTGCAATAACTTTAAAACCATACAAGAAGGGTTAGATGATTTCTTCTCTCAAGAAAAAAATTATGAAAAACTACAAGATAATTTTTATAATTTAACACAATATAATGTATCTCACCATGCAGGATATTGCGCAGTATTAGACAAAAATAATAATTTAATAGGTGGCTTAGGTTTGGTTCCTACAAAAATAATTAGCACCGAACTAAATGATGAAGTAAAAAGGCTTGATATAGCATTCCATATCTTACCTGAACATCAAAAAGGTGGCATAGGTACAATCTTAGTAGAAAGAATGCTGCGTTATGTATTTGATGAATTAGAGAGTGATTTGATAGATTTCAAACCCAGTGTAAAAGAGGTAGTAGGCTCTTCAATTCATACACAAATCGGCACTTATACTTTATGCTCTAAATTTGGCATGGTGATTAGAGAAAAAGAATTAGCTAATGGAGAAATTTACAAATATTACTATATTGACAGCGACATGTGGGAAGCCATAAAAGCAAAGATAAAACCCGCAGAACGCCTTACTAGTGTAGACAAAGCAATGGAAGATGCTTTTAGTAAAACCATCAAAAATGTCGACAAAAACAACACATCTAACGCTGAAAAAATTACAGCTGAGAGAGAGAAACCAAAGGACACATCACCATCATTAGGCAAATAAACAAAATCACTCCTCAGAAAAAAACATTTATTTATGCTAATTATTACCAGTGCCGGATTTTAGTCTTATTCTTTCCATACCTTCTTTCACTAAGAACTGATTATGTAAAACGCTCAAAAGCTCGTTAATATCTTTAATCTTAGTTATTATTTCATTGTTATTAATACCAGTTTCAGAAGTAACTGTATTTAAAGCATTAAAATGATTAATTTTTTGATGGAAATCATTCAAGACATAAGAAATATTTTGCATAGAATCTTTCATTTCAAACAAGTTATTATACTTACAAAACTTAATTACTAACGAATCTAATAAGATTAACTTGAAAGAACAATTTATTTATATTAATATAACCAATATTACTATTAATATTTCTTATATTAATGAACGAATTTTACTATAAAAACAATAGATTAAATCAAATTAGAGGATTTTGCTATACCGTACAAAAAGGTAGCACTATAGAAGCTGCAAAATTTTTAAAACTTACTCAACCAACTATTACGTTACAAATTCGCTCTCTCGAACGTGATTTAAAGATTAAATTATTCCAAAATACCAGACCTCTCAAACTCACCGCAAAAGGACAAAAATTCTATGATATGGCAGTAACACCTTTACGCACTATTGAAAGTCTGCATGAAACATTTTTTGCTGAAGAACAAGAAAATAGAAATAATTTTTTAAGCATTGCTGGTCACCATTCAGTCTTTACCTTGATTTTACCTAAACATTTAAAAAAGATGCAACAAGCTAATGCTAAACTAAAGGTACATTTAGCCTATTTGCAAAAAAATGAGGCTATTGAAAGATTAATTGATAATAAGATAGATTTGGCCATCTACCCGCTAGAAGAACAATTTAATAAAGATATTCCTAATGAATTAGAAATTATAAAAATTATGCCTTATAAGCCTGTAGTCTTATTTCCTAAAAATCATGCTTTAGAAAAAATCAAAGATAAAGATATTACTTTTGCAGATATAGGTCGTGATAATAACTTCATTCATACTGGAGAATATGCTATCTCAGATATAATGAAACGGGAGATAGAAAAAAACACTTTAAAAAGCTCAACAACCTTTGAAAATGGCAATTGGGAAATGTTAAAAACCTTAGTCTCAGAAGGAGGCGGCGTAACCATATTTCATGAAGATTATATCAAAGATGATGACGACCTTTCTTACAAAGATATAAGTCATTTATCACCATATATGAATTATTTTGCCTTAGTAAGAAAAGGAGAATATTTAAAAGAGAACGTACTTAAATTAATAAATATGCTAAAAGGACAAGAAAATTAAGCAATGTATAAATCAGCTAAAATTGTTATATCTAGCATAATTGGTAACGCTTTAGAGAATTATGATTATATTCTTTATGTAAATTTTGCCTTTATCTTAAGCCAATTATTTTTCCCTTCCGAAAATCTTTATGTATCCTTAATTGCAACATTTGGCGTATTTGCAGCAGGCTTTCTGATGCGCCCAGTTGGAGCTCTAATTTTTGGTCATATTGGCGATAAATATAGTAGAAAAAAGGCATTATCAATCTCGATTATATTAATGTCTTTTCCTACCACATTAATTGGCTGCTTACCTTCTTATCATGATATAGGAATGTTAGCGCCTATTTTACTAGTTATTATCAGATTATTACAGGGCATCTCAATAGGTGGAGAGACTTCAGGATTTATGACTTACCTTATGGAAGCAATGCCTAATTCTAAAAGAAAAGCACTGATTGGCTCTCTTGCTCTTACCAGCACAGCTTGTGGCTTATTTTTAGGTTTTCTTGCAGTATTCATACATAATTTATTCTTTGCAGAAATTAGCTGGGCCTGGCGTGTACCATTCTTGATTAGCTTTCCTATAGGCATGATTGGCTTTTATATTAGAAGCAGATTGGAAGATGGTCCTGAATTTACCTCTTTAAAAGAAACAGGTCAGCTTGCCGAGTTTCCTCTAAAAAAATTACTACAAAATCACAAAAAAAGACTTTTAATAATTTCAGGATTATTTGCTTCAATTAGTGTCCAATTTTACGTATTTTTTGCCTTTCTCTCTAATTTTTTAATTAAAATATTAGAATATGATGCTTTGCAAATTTCTGCAATTTACTTACTTAGCACTGTAATTTTTGCCAGCGTTGCACCAATATCCGGCTTGCTTTCAGACAGGTTTGGCATATTCAAGGTCTTACTTTGCGCGATGCTTTCATTTACCATTTTATTATTTCCAATTTTTTACTTAATTTTTAGCAAAGACCCAGCTCTTACACTTATAGGCTGCATTCTCTTTATTACTTCTGCCGCTTTATATCAGGGTTCAGTCCCAGTAGTAATATTAAAAATATTTCCTACTCAAGTAAGAGCAATTGGCACAGCTTTATCCTTTAATATTATCTCTGTAATTTTTGGTGGACTAACCCCGATGTTTTTAACTTTTCTAATCAAAATAGGCTTTAGCTATTATGTAGTACCAATTTACCTACTAGTAGTTTTCCTAGGAACCATATCCGCTATTTTCATTGGTAATAGAAACAAGCTATTATAGAAGTTATTATTTCTCTAAAAATTATTAGCCGGAGCATAACTATGCTCTGGTTGATTTTCAAACTATATAAATATAATATTAATCCAACAGCTCAGCTACGAACTCAGCAGCTTTAAATTTTTGCAAATCAGCAATACCCTCTCCTTTACCTATAAAGTAAATTGGCAAGTTAAATTCTTTACTAAGTGGAACTAACACACCACCTTTTGCAGTACCATCTAATTTAGTAACAATTAAACCGCTAACCTCTGCATGATCTTTAAAAATCTCGGCCTGACGCAAAGCATTTTGTCCAGTAGTACCATCAATCACTAGTAATGAAGAGTGAGGAGCTGTTTCATCCAACTTTTTAAGCACATTTAGCATTTTAGTAAGTTGAGCCATAAAATTTTGCTGATTCTGTAAACGCCCTGCTGTATCAATTAACACCACATCATAATTTTCATCTTGCGCAAATTTTAAACCTTGATAAGCAAGTGCTGCCGCATCAGCACCTTCTTTTTCAGCCATGATAATTTTAGTATTGCTACGCTCTGCCCAAGTTTTTAACTGATTACCAGCTGCTGCACGAAAAGTATCAGCTGCAACTAATACAGTTTTTTTACCTTGCTCATTTAGCAAATGTGCTATCTTACCTAAAGACGTAGTTTTACCACTACCATTAACGCCACTCACCAAAATTACATAAGGCTTTTTCTCTAATTTTAACTCGGCAGAAAAACTCTCCAGTTGCTCGGTGAGATAGTTTTTTAACCAGGCTGTTAAATCAGCAAAGCTAGTATTTTTTGCAAATTCTTGTTTTGCAAGCTCGGCAATAATTTCTTGCGTGGCTTTTACACCAAAATCTGCTTTAAGTAGAATCTCTTCTAACTCTGTTAAAAAACTTTGGTCAAATTCTGCTTTAAAAGATTTTTGCAATTGCTCGGCTAAACCTGCTTGCTTAACTTTTTGCTCTAGCTTGTCTTTCTTAGTAAAAAAACTTAAGATTTTTTTAAACATTAACACCCCCAATCAGATTACCTTCCTTATAACCAGTAATTTTGATTTTTGCTATTGTTCCGGCTGCAAAATTATGTGAGTCTATAATAACCGGTAAAAACTCTTTGGTCTTAGCAAAATTTTTATTCTCAATAATTACTTCTAGCTCTTGTCCAACAAAACGCTTAGCATATTTTGCTAAATTTTTTGTAGCTAATTCACGTAATTCTTTAGCACGTTTTTTCCGAATATTTTTTGACACTTGGCGTTCAACTGGAATTTTAGCAGCAGGTGTTCCTTCTCGCTCAGAATATGGAAATACATGCAATAATGCTATTTCTAATTCAGCTACTAAATCAAGAGTATTTTGATGCATCTCATCAGTTTCGGTAGGAAAACCAGCAATTAAATCTGCACCAATAGCTGCATCTGGACGATGATTCCTAACAAATTTACAAAATTCTCTAATCTGCTCTACATTATGACGACGCTTCATCCTTTTTAAAATAAGATCATCACCAGATTGCAGTGATAAATGAAAATGTGCCAATAATCTTGGCTCAGTAACTATTAATTCACGTAATTCATCATCAATTTCTGCCACATCTAAAGAAGATAAACGTAAACGCTGCAAATCAGGACAAGCAGCTAAAATCTCTTTTACCAATTTACCAAGAGTTGGACGATCTGGTAGATTAAAACCATAATCTGTAATATCTACGCCGGTTAGTACAATCTCATTATAGCCTTTTTCCAGAATATTTTGGCAATTTGCAATTATATCAGAAATTTGACTACTACGATTATTACCTCTACCATAAGGAATAATGCAAAAAGTACAACGATGGTTACAACCATTTTGGATCTCTAAATAAGCACGTGCTTTACCAGAAAAATCACCAACTAAATGGGTTGCACTTTCTTCAAGCTGCATAATATCACTTACCTGAATATCTTTTTGCTGCTTATAGCTTGTTGCTTTTAATTTTTCTTGATTACCAATTACTCGGTCAACTTCAGGCAAATTAGCATAAAATTCTGGATTAATTTGCGCTGCACAACCAGTTACTATAATTTCTTTTTCTGGTTCATTCTTTTTAGCTTTACGAATAGCCTGACGTAATTGTCTTTCTGCCTCGCTAGTTACTGCACAAGAATTAAATATAATAGCATTATTAAGAGCAGAATCTTTAAGCTGATCTTTAATAATTTCACTTTCAAATATGTTCAAGCGACAGCCAAAAGTGACTATCTGATTATTATTCATTACTTAATTTTAATTATTGCTTTTACTGACCATATGTTAAAAAAAATTCTATAAGAGGCAGATGTATTTAGTCGCTCAGGCAGTCCTAGGGCTGGGGCCCTGCGAAATCTCGCTCTAAAAACATCTTCCCCTTATAAATTAGCTAGTTATAGCTATAGATTAACTTTAGTTTAGCTGTGCCGTCGCGCATCAGGAGTATTTATAAATGATCATGTCATCATTTATAAAACGGACAGCGATGCATAGCTATACTCAAGTTAATCTCTACAATAGCATCCAACAATAATATAAAAACACGATAATGTCTATAAAGCTAATAATTCCGCCACGTCCTACTGATTTAGGAGGTTTTTCTGTCCAAAGAATTTTACCATTTCGCAGCTGTAGAATGGTGGGACCTTGGGTATTTTTTGATCATATGGGACCAGCAACATTTCCTGCTGGTAAAGCAATTGACGTACGCCCTCATCCGCATATTAATTTAGCTACAGTCACTTATTTATTTCGCGGAGAAATGCTGCATCGTGATTCTTTAGGCAGTAAACAAACCATTACTACAGGCGCAGTTAATTTAATGGTAGCAGGTAAAGGAATCGTGCACTCTGAACGTGTTAGCGAAGCAATTAAAGCAAGCGGCCAAACTATGGAAGGCCTGCAATTATGGCATGCTTTGCCTGAAGAATTTGAAGAAATCGAACCAGAATTCCATCATTATCCTGCTTTAGAAATTCCAGAGACTACAGTTGCTGGTAGCAAAATTAGAGTGTTAATTGGTGAAGCTTATGGTCTAAACTCACCAGTTAAGGTCTTTGCAGAAACTTTATATATTGAAGCAAAAATGCCACAAAGTGCAAAACTGCAAATACCAGCTAGCGCAGAGCGCGCTATTTATGTTTTAAAGGGCAAAATCTCTATTGCTGATAAGGAGATAAAACCTTTAGAAATGGCAGTATTAGATGGAGGTGATGTAGAAGTTACTGCTCTTGAGGATAGTGAATTTGTAGTAATTGGTGGTGAAAAATTTAGCAAAAGACATATTTATTGGAATTTTGTTTCAAGTAGACCAGAACGTATTGAGCAAGCTAAGCAAGATTGGCGTGAGATGAAATTTCCTCTAGTGCCAGGAGATGATCAAGAATTTATACCACTGCCGGAAGATAGTTAAAGCTTTATTATCTACTTAGTTCTCTCCTGATTTGCTTCAATGACTGGATTAAAGATATTTTCTAGCAAACGCCCAGATAATGAAAATTCTTTACCATCAGCTCTTGCTAAAATTTCTTCCAACTGATTTTGATTAAGATCATGTTTTTTATCTGCTGCAAAATATTCGAAAGCCATATCCTTATCTATTAGCTTATTTGCTCCTTGTAATTTTTGATTATGCTTAACTAAATCTTGTTCTATAGTTTTCAAATCAATATTATTTTCTACATGCTGTTGACGCAAATCAAAACCCTTTTTTATATTATTTGCTACTTGCTCAAGCTCTACCATAGTTAATTCAGCAAGGTTAAGACGTATGTAATTTTGATCATCAGGTCCAAAAGCTGAACCACCAATCCCTCTAATTGCCGTATAACGCAAAAATAAGGTTTCTGCTCGGTTAAAACCAGACACTTTCAGATGATCAATATTTTTGAAAGCCTCATCAGCTATTTTTAAATAAGCATAACCACCTGAACAAGATGTTTGGGTTAGATATGGCACATCGTTTAGTTTATCATGAAAAAGTGCTAATTTCTCTTCACAAAATTCAATATACTGTTTTACATGATCTGCCCTATGCGGATCTTTTAAAGCACCATAGAGACAAGCCTGGCTAAGACCGCTTACATGAGTAGAAAATTGCGAAATTTTATCAGTTATTCTATTTATCAATTCAGGATGTTTAGAAGCAATACCGCCAGCACGAATAAAATGATCTACCGTAGCTGATTTACCACTACCCCAAACGTGAATATAATTTTGCGAATCAAAACCTGCTTCATCAAGCATCTGCTGCACATTAAGATCTATACCATAAAAATGATCATATGAGCTATCATGTAAAATTACGGCTTTTTTATATTTAGCTAAAAATTCTGCGATATCTTTAAATTGCTTTTCTGATATCTGCACCCCATCAGGATTAGTCACAAAAGACCAGATCAAAATAATTTGCTGATCTAGATCCCTATTCTCCATATATTTTTCAAGATCAGTGACTGTAATTGTCTCACACATCCCACTACCCTTGAGTGCAACCGCCTCACCACCCAGATAATTAATTTGTGGTACATAGCTACACCAGTTACGCTCGCGCATTATTACCTCATCTCCTTCTTTTAACAAAGCAGAAAAAACATTTGCTAGTGCTTCCTTAGCACCATTAGTAACTATAATATCCTCTTGACTATATCGTGTAGCAAATTGTTCATTTAACCATTTTGCTACCTCAGCACGGACAATAGTTTGTCCTGGAACTTCACCAAACCGGCTTACCACCCTTTGGGCTTCTTCATCTAATTGATTTCTATAGGTATCTTCATCATTTGTTAAACCAGATTTCTTAGGAGCCATTGACGCTGCATATCTTGCTACCGTGTCAAAACCACCTGCTACACCTGGACTACCACTATTACCTGAGGTTAAAGGCCATGGCCTAGGGGCTGATGGATTTTGTTTGCAATATTTCTTAAGAGCCTCGTTGCCACCTTGTGTTGCTGACCCTTCAAGTTCTTTTTGATTAAGTTCTAATGAATTAGTGACTTTGTGCAATAGTATATTTGAAACAGTTACTAATCCACCTCTAAATAAAATACTAGATCTAAACATAAAAAAACCTCTATTATTCATTAGTTGCCAGGAGTATATCATAAAACTGGACCTATGACAAATAAAAAAACAATCTAGGTTTTCTTAATAAAATTTAAATTGCTCTAGTAAAAAACGCACCATTTATGTTTTACAAGCTAAAATCTCTATTGCTGATCAGGAGGTAAACCCTTTAGAAATGGCGATATTAGATGCAGGCGATGATCAAGAATTTATGCCAATGCCGGAGAATAGTTAAGCACAGAGACAAAGCCAAGCTTATATCTATTTAGAGCAAGATTCCGCAGATTTTTATCAACTGATATTTGACAAAAATCGAGGACCTGCCTGAGCGATTAAATAGATATAAGCTTGACGTCTAATACAGAGTAGTTTTTATCTATTAATAGACATTCCACTTAGCATTGAGATAGCTTTCAACCTGTTGTCTTTCTTCATCGCTAAGCAAGCGGCTATAAAATACTAACTCAGCTATTTTTCCATCGAAAAAATCTCTTTGCGTTGAACCATTAATTCTAACTGCAATATAGCTATTTAAACTTGATGATCCGGAATAGCTTTCTGTAGCACCTGTCGAAACTAAACTACCATTTTGATAAATTCTGCCCGACCAATTTTGCCGCGCAAAAGTTGCTATATAACTCTCACCATTAGTAAGGGCTGCACCGCCTGTACCGCCGCCACCACCAGGACGCCATTCATCATTAAAAAAAGCAGTGGTGGTTGGGCTCGCTGAATAATGATTAGTATCTCCAGCTGAACTACATTGACAAAATAATGCAGCCCAATGTGCATCATCTTTTTGCAACACCATAAATTTGGTAAAATTACCGTTATTACGCGCAATTATAGTACCGCTCCTTATTAAAAAATCATCCTCACCATCAAAATCTAGAACATTTCTACCATTGATAGTTGCGACATTTGTAACTGGAAATCTAGAAGAGCTAGTTTGCGTTACATCATTGCCAGCGGAGGATTTATCTGCCCAAGTGAATGTAGCTCCTATAGTAATAGTATCGGTATCTGAGGCATCTAACCACAATACCAAGCCTGAAGTTATAGGTAAAATATGCTCAACCTCTTCTTCTACTTCTTCGCTATTTTCTGAAGCTCCTTCCCAATTATTGTCCGCTTGATTTAGGGCAACTAGAGATTCTGATTGGCTGATAAGTTTTTTGCTGGTTTGAAACCCCACATAAGCTAAAGCTACAACCACAATAGCTATAGCTACTTCTATTAAAGTAAAAGCTGATTTTTGACTATAGCGATACATTGATTTATTTAATATATACTTTCGCTAAGTTGTAACAGAGATTTTTTTTGTAGCAATGAGAAGTTTTTAGCAAAATAAATACTACGTAAATAATGGAACAGCATTCCATTATTTACGAAAAATAATCTTGTAATGCTCTGACTTTTTTAAAGTAGTACTTTAAATTAGTCAGAATAATTATTGACTTTTTTAAAGCCACACTTTAAATTAGTCAGAATGATTATCGACAGAATTATTGCCAAACAAATTCTTATAGCAAGTGAAGCTTTCAAAGTAATTCTACTTACTGGACCAAGACAAGTAGGTAAAACTACTTTATTAAAAAAGCTCAGCAAAGGAAAAAGAAGCTATGTTACTCTTGACGATCTTGATACTCGTATCCTTGCTCAAAATGACCCGCAATTATTTATTGAACAGCTTGAATATCCTGTATTGATTGATGAGGTACAATATGCCCCTAAATTATTTTCTTATATCAAAATGAAAGTTGATGAAGATCAAATACCAGGTCAATTCTGGTTAACTGGTTCTCAACAATTCGCTATGATGAAAAATATTTCAGATTCACTTGCTGGGCGAGTTGCCATCTTCGATATGTTAGGTATCGCAAATAATGAGGAAGAGCAAAATATTACAGAATATTTTTTACCCTCTTTAGAAAAGCTAAAAAAGCGCCAACAACATAATAAAATTTTGAATGTTAATAAAATATTTCATAAAATTTGGCGCGGATCTTTCCCTGATGTTGTAGTTAATCAAGGAAAAAACTGGGAACGTTACTACACTTCTTATCTTACTAGCTATACAGAAAGAGATGTAAGAGATTATCTAAGAATAAATGATTTAATAAGTTTCAGAAAATTTTTACAAATTGCTGCAAGTAGGACTGCACAAGTTCTAAATTATAATTCTATGGCTAATGATGTAGGTGTAACTGTACCAACCTTACAATCTTGGCTAAATATTTTAATAGCAACAGGTCATGTGATTCTTTTACAGCCATATTTTAATAATCATAGTAAAAGAGCTTTAAAATCCCCTAAAATGCACTTTTTAGATACAGGCCTTTGCTGTTACTTGACTGGTTGGCTAACTGCAGAAACAGCTGAGAAAGGTGCAATGAGTGGAGCTTTGTTAGAAAGCTATGTTGTATCTGAAGTAATTAAATCCTATATTAATAACGGTAAGAAACAGCCTCTCTATTATTATCGTGATAAAGAAAAACAAGAAGTTGATTTAATCATTACTGAGTCAGGAAAAATCTATCCCATAGAAATTAAAAAATCTGGCACAATTAGCAATCTTAACTTCAAAGATTTTTCCTTCTTAGAAAAACTTCATTTAGAACTAGGCCATGGCTCTGTAATTTGTTTTACAGATAAATTACGACCTATAAGCAAAGATATTTCTGCCGTACCAGTTGGCTTGATTTAACGGTAAAAAAGAGTGAGCAAAGCTATGATGATTTTTGTTTTACATCCTTGTGGTTCGGCATAGCTCACCAACCGGATGGATAGATAAAACGCTCAACCTAGTATTTCATAGGCTCTATTTTGAAATGATTTTTGCCGATTTTGATAAACAAAAAGACGGAGTGAACAAATAGTTCATGAGTATTTTTTGTTTATCATATTGAAGCAGCTCTGCCAAAATCAATGAAAAAAAATTTCATTGATTTTGAAAAGCGTTCAAAAGAGAGCCTATGAAAAGGCTTCGTCCCAAGTTCCTTGAGTAGCCGCCTTAGTATATTCCGTAACTCGATTCTCAAAGAAATTAGCATGCTCCACACCATTTAAGATTTCATCTAACCAAGGTAATGGGTTGGTTTCTGTCATGTAGATTTCTTTAAGACCTAGCTGTAGCAAACGACGATCAGCAATATAGCGAATATATTGTTTAACTTGTCTAGCATTTAAACCTTCTATTGGCCCAAGCTCAAAAGTTAAATCAATAAAAGCATCTTCTAAATGTACAATAGTGGCACATGCATTATAGATTCTTGCTTTTAAATCTTCATTCCAAATTTCTGGATTTTCACTAATGAAAGTTCTAAATAATTTTACAATTGAATTACAATGTAAAGTTTCATCTCTTACAGACCAAGTAACAATCTGGCCCATACCTTTCATCTTTCCAAAACGTGGGAAGTTAAGCAAAATAGCGAAAGAAGCAAAAAGCTGCAAACCTTCAGTAAAACCACCAAATACCGCAAGAGTAGTCGCAATATCTTCTTTAGTATCTACACCAAATTGATTCATATAATCATATTTATCGCTCATTTGCTTATATTTTAAGAAAGCTGAATATTCAGTTTCTGGCATACCTATAGTGTCAAGCAAATGTGAATAAGCAGCAATATGAATAGTTTCCATATTAGAAAATGCTGCAAGCATCATTTGCACTTCGGTTGGTTGAAAAATACGTGAATAATGCTTCATATAGCAATTATTTACTTCTATATCAGATTGCGTAAAAAAACGAAAAATCTGGGTAAGAATATGTCTTTCAGATTCTGTAAGATTATGTTTCCAATCTCTAACATCATCAGCCAAAGGTACCTCATCAGGTAACCAATGTACTTTTTGTTGAGTTTCCCATGCTTCATAAGCCCAAGGGTATGAAAATGGTTTATAGATAGGTTCTGCTTTTAGTAAATTTCCTTTCATAATATTTCCTTTAATTAGTTACTGACAGGCCAGACATTCATCATAATCATTGCTAGCTGTTTGCTGCATTGGCTCAGCAGGCAAGATATTATCATTTTGCGCTGGTTGGGTTACAGCTTGAGCATCTTCTGCCTCTACTGCTTCATCACCTACTTTCAACTGGTCTTCTTTTGCTTGCTGCGAAATTTTTTCAGCACGTTGAATCGAAGTAGAACGGCAATAATACATGCTTTTTACTCCTTTTTTCCACGCATCAAAATGTATGTCATGCAAGATCTTCTTATGCACATTTCCAGGCAAGAACACGTTTAAACTTTGTGCCTGTGAAATATATGGGGTACGATCTGCACAGAGATCCACCAACCATCTTTGATCAATTTCTTGTGCAGTTTTAAATACTGTTTTTTCATGCTCATTTAAAAAAGCCAATTGTTGCACAGAGCCTTCGTGACTAGCAATCGAAGACCAAACTGCTTCTTTATCTTGACCTTTTTCTTCTAATAATTTTTTAAGATTTTTATTTCTTACTGTAAAAGAACCAGTCAAAGTTTTTTGCGTAAAGCTATTAGCTGCATATGGCTCAATACCTGGTGAAGAATTACCACAAATAATTGAGATACTTGCAGTAGGTGCAATTGCTGTAGTATTGGTAAAACGCTTTTTAACTCCTGCTTCCTTTGCATCAGGGCATGGTCCTTTCTCTTCAGCAAGCTTAGTATTTGCTAACTCCACTTTTTCATGAATATGTTCGAATATTTTTTTGTTCCATACTTTTGCCATAGCAGACTCAAAAGGTACCATTTTACCTTGCAAGAAAGAATGAAAACCCATCACACCCAAACCAACACTACGCTCACGTTGTGCTGAATATTTAGCATTTTTCATTGAATCTGGTGCTTTATTGATAAAATCTTCAAGCACATTATCCAAGAAGCGCATTACATCTTCGACAAATCTTTCATTATCTTTCCAGCTTTCGTAATATTCTAAGTTAAGTGATGATAAACAACATACTGCTGTTCTCATTTTATCTTTATGATCAATACCAGTTGGCAAAGTAATTTCTGAACAAAGATTAGAGGTTTTAACTTTTAAGCCTAATTTTTGATGATGCTCAGGAATAGATTTATTTACATTATCGATGAATAATAAATATGGCTCACCAGTTTCAATACGCGCAGTAAGCAATCTAATCCATAAATCACGTGCAGATACCGTACTAACAATATCGCCAGAATATGGGCTACGTAAATGCCAATCCTCACCCTTTTCCACGGCATGCATGAAATCATCAGTAATTGCTACACCATGATGTAGATTAAGACTTCTACGATTATAATCACCGCCTGTAGGACGACGCATTTCAACAAACTCTTCAATTTCTGGATGATCAATCGGTAAATAAGTAGCAGCGCTACCTCTTCTAAGACTTCCTTGTGAAATAGCCAAAGTTTGTGAATCCATTACTTTAATAAAAGGAATAATTCCTGAAGTTTTACCATTTTGCCTAACTGTTTCACCAATAGAGCGTACATTACCCCAATAGCTACCAATACCACCACCACGTGATGCTAACCAAACATTTTCGTTCCATAAATTCACAATACCATCAAGTGAATCTTCTACTTCATTTAAAAAACATGAAATTGGTAAACCTCTATCTGTACCACCATTACTTAAAACCGGAGTGGCAGGCATAAACCATAAATTTGAGATGTAATTATAGATACGTTCAGCATGCGCCTCATCATCACTATAATATTTAGCAACGCGCATGAAAAGATCTTGAAAATCTTCGCCAGGCATTAAATATCTATCTTTTAAAGTAGCTTTACCAAATTCAGTAAGCTTGTCATCTCTACTTTTGTTAATTTGCAAGTTAGAGACTGGTAATTCGTAGTTGCTCGAAGCTGGTTCTGGATTCGCTGACATAGTTAAATCAATAGATTACAAAAAGTTAATAACACAATATATTGTGGTGCACCCCTACCAACAAACACAATATGTTGATTTATTTATAATTTAAGAAAACAATATGTCTAGTGAATTATTGCAAAAAAAAGAGAATTTTTTTCTTGCTGTAAAAAATACTGACAAACAGATTTTTTAACTATCTGAGACGATTATCCTGAACCCTAAACAACTCCTTATCATAAGTAGTTTGATTAATTTTTAGGTTGATAAAATTTATTACAATTTTTTGACCATTCTCATCAAATAATTCTATTTTGCCTAATGCAATAGGGTCTCTTTTAAAAATAAAAGTAAATTCACCAATATCATTTTGATCAGCACGTGTAGCTCTAATTATATAAGCCTCATCTGTAGCACTAGCCTCTAGCAATTCTATATCACCAGAAAATTTAATATTTTGCCTAGTAATTAAAGCAGCAATACTTTTTTCGATGGGCACATAATTTGCCTGCTCAAGCTCAACATCATAATAAATAAGCGATTTTTTATTAGCGACCACCAAAACAGGCTGATCAACATATTCCCAGCGAAACCTGCCAGGTTTTTGCAAATAAAATTTACCCTCATTCAATGAACCATCTTGATTAAGCTGCAAAAAATCTGCTTCAGCACTAGTGATACTATTTAGATAATTTTCGATTTTACTCAGCTGATCCTGCGTTAATTCAGCAGCAAATGACCGAGTAGTAATAAATATAAAAATAAGGAAAAATAAACGGAGCATAATCTTTAAATTTTTGCGCAGAATAGCACTTTACTTGAAAAAGACAATCAACTATCTTCGGCCCTTACAACAAAATAATATTTAGGTAAGATGTTTGATTTAAAAGATAAAAAAACTTTAATTACTGGCGGCTCACGAGGCATTGGTGCAGAAATTGCTAAAATTTTTAGCCAAGCAGGCGCTCAAGTTACTATTACGGGCACTAATGAAGAAACTCTCAAAAGCGCAGCAGCACAGTTAAATTGTGCTTATGCTGTATGTGATTTAAATGATGATGCTGCTGTAGCAGAACTTATTAATAATGAATGTAGCGACTTAGATATTTTAATCTGCAATGCAGGTATTACTAAAGATGGTCTAATCATGCGCATGAAAGATGAGGATTGGGAACAAGTAATCAAGGTTAATTTAAGCGCTAGCTTCAAAATTATTAAAGGCTCAATCAGAGGCATGATGAAAAAACGTGCAGGACGCATTATTAATATTTCATCTGTAGTGGGCTCAAGTGGTAATCCAGGCCAAGCAAATTACTGCGCTTCTAAAGCTGGTATGTTAGGCATGACTAAATCTATTGCCTTAGAAGTTGCTTCACGCGGTATCACCGTTAATTGTATTTCACCAGGTTTCATTAAAACTGATATGACTGATAAATTAAATGATGCACAAAATGAAGCTATCTTAGCTAATATTCCAACTGGTGCTATGGGTAGTGCTGCTGATATTGCGCATACTGCTCAATTTTTAGCTAGTGATGCAGCTGGTTATATTACCGGTCAAAACATCCATGTTAATGGCGGGCTTTATCTAATATAAATTAATTATACTTGATTTACACCCTAGACTTCAGGGTTTCTCCAAATCATCATAGTGTGCTTGGATTTTTGGTGAGTGAATGAATAAAAAAAGTAAATTAACTTTTTTTAGAAATGAACGACCTTTGCGTTAGCGAATATTTATAAAATTTGATATTTTATAAATTGAGCTTACGAATGGACTAGGACTTTTGAAAAGCGCGGCGTATAGCGAGGCGTGAAAAAACAATTCAGAAAATTGTTTTAGCCGTAGCCAGCAGTAAGCTATGCTTACTCTGATACGTAAGTTTGTTGATAAAATATCGCGCCAAAAAGCGCTATATTTTAGAAAAGGCTGCTCAATATGGTAATTTGGAAAGCATCTGCCAATTATCTGTTGATCTTAACAGAGTTATAGTTTAAAGATTCTGACATTATTAACCGTAATTTTATAAATATATAATCATGAGTGATACATTAGACAGAGTAAAAAAAGTAGTAGCAGATAAATTAGGTGTTGATGCTGCAAAAATCGAAGAAAAATCTAGCATCGTTGATGATTTAGGCGCTGATAGCCTTGATCAAGTTGAATTAGTAATGGCTTTTGAAGAAGAATTTAACTGTGAAATTCCTGACGAAGTAGCAGAAAAAATCATTACTATTAAAGATGCTGTTGAGCATATTGAAGCTGCATAGTTAGTCAAAAATGAGAAGAGTAGTAGTAACAGGACTTGGTATGGTTAGCCCACTAGCTGTTGGGGTTGATCATAACTGGTCAAATCTTATCGCAGGAAAATCTGGTATCGCAAAAATTGATCAGTTCGATGTATCTGACTTACCAGCTAAAATAGCTGGCTTCGTCCCTCGTGGTGAAGCAGAACATGAACTTGATCTTTCAAGATATGCAGATGTTAAAGAACAACGTAAAATGTCTACATTTATTTTGCTTGCCTTAGCTGCTGCTGATGAGGCTGTTAAAGATGCTGCTCTTGATTTAAATGATGAAGAGCTACTAGATAATACTGGAGTAATTATCGGCTCAGGTATTGGTGGCCTTGATGAAATTGATAAAAACAGCCACATATTAGAAGAAAAGGGTATTAGAAGAATTAGCCCTTTCTTTATTCCTAGTAGCTTAATAAATTTAGCTTCTGGACATATTTCAATGCGCTATGGCTTTGCCGGACCCAACCATTCTATAGTTACCGCTTGCGCTACTGGAACTCATGCTCTTGGCGATGCATTTCGTATGATTAAATATGGTGACGCTGAAGTAATGGTAGCAGGTGGTACTGAAGCAGCTACTTGTCGTTTAGGGCTAGCAGGGTTTTCTGCTGTAAAAGCTCTTTCTACAAATTTTAATGATGAACCTGAAAAAGCCTCACGCCCTTGGGATGAAGGCAGAGATGGTTTCGTTATGGGAGAAGGCTCAGCTATTTTAGTGCTAGAAGAATATGAGCATGCTAAAAAAAGAGGGGCAAAAATTTATGCAGAAGTTGCAGGCTATGGCCTTTCAGGCGATGCTTACCATATAACTTCTCCTCATCCAGAAGGTAAAGGAGCATATAAAGCAATGCAAAGCGCTTTAAAAGATGCGCAACTTGATCCTAGCGCAATTGATTATGTTAATGCGCATGGTACTTCAACTCCTGTAGGAGATAAAGCAGAGCTTGGCACTGTGGCACGTCTTTTCAGCAATAAAAAAGATAGCTTCTCAATGTCTTCAACTAAATCTGCTATTGGACATTTATTAGGAGCTGCTGGAAGTGTTGAAGCAGTTTACGGTATTTTAGCAATCAAACATAATATTCGACCAGCTACTTTAAATTTAGACAATCCTATCGATAATTTAGGTATAAATTTAATTCCGCACCAAGCACAAGAGGCTGAAACTAACTACGTACTTTCCAATTCTTTTGGTTTTGGTGGTACCAATGCTTCTATTATTTTTAAACAGGTATAGGCTTTGTGGCGTAGGTTAGCATTTTTCTGTGCCTTACTTACTTTCCTATTTATAGGCTTAGTTTTTGCTGCCTCTAATTTAATCAAACAGCAATATTTAATTGAGCTACCTGTTGCACAAACCACCTATTTTGAGATTGCTGAAGGAGAAAGCAAAAAATCTGTTATCGAAAAATTAGCAGCTAAAAACCTAATCAGCTATCCAGAGCTACATTACACGCTAATACGCTTATTAATGCTCTATAAAGCTAATCTATCTTTTAAAGCAGGAGAATATGCTATTAAGCCTGGTGATACTTATCGCGATTTACTACAAGATATACAAAAAGGTAAGGTCTTTTTACGCAAAATAACTATAGCAGAAGGACAAACCAGCAAAGAAGTTACCGATCTTTTAAATAATAATGAATTTTTAAGTGGTGAACCAATTAGTCAAATTGCTGAAGGCTCTATCTTACCAGAAACCTACCTCTTTAAAAAAAATTATGATCGCAATTTGCTTTTGCAACAAATGCAAGCAGAGCTTAAAAAATTCGCAGCTGAAACCTGGACAAAGCGCGCAGCTGATCTACCACTTAAAAATATTGACGAATTATTGATTCTTGCTTCAATAGTAGAAAAAGAAACTGGTAAACATGCTGAGAGAGATCGTATCGCCGGTGTATTTATTAATCGCATTAATCTTGGCATGAAATTACAATCTGACCCCACAGTAATTTATGCAGTTACTAAAGGACAATATAAATTAACTAGACCGCTTAGTAAAAGAGATTTACGCATCAAATCACCTTACAGTACTTATCATAAATATGGCCTTCCGCCAACACCAATTGCCAATGCAGGTAAAGCAGCTATTTTGGCCACAGCTAACCCGAAAAAAAGCAAAGAACTATATTTCGTTTCTGATGGTAAAGGCAAACATCGTTTTTCTAAGACTTTACGACAACATAATTATTATGTAAGACTATTGCGTAAATTCGAAAGAGAACAAAAAAATGCAAAAAGACCTTAATTTTGAAATCATTGTTAGATCAATATTATTTAACATATTTTTCTTTTTTTGGGTTTTTGGCTATTCCTTAATTACTCTACCTATTTCTGCTCTATCACAAAAAATCGCCCAGAAAGTTGGCTATATTTGGTCGGTAGTAATTTTAAAAGCTTTAAAAATAATCTGTAAATTAGATATAGAAATTAGCGGCCAAGAGCACCTCCCTAAAAAAGCTGCTATTATTGCAGCAAAACATGAATCAGCATGGGACACAATATTTTTTCTTAGTTTACTAAAAAACCCCGTATATGTGCTAAAAAAAGAGCTAATCTTCATACCTTTTTTTGGTTTGCATCTAATTTTGATGAAAATGATATATATTGACCGAAGTAAAGGCAAAACCGCAATTAGTAAAATGCAGGAGCAAGTTAATCAAGTATTAAATAGCAACAGATCAGTAGTAATTTTTCCACAAGGCACCAGAACCAAACCTGGTGAGCAAATTCCTTACAAATCTGGTATATATGCCTTAGCTGCAGCGCAACAAAGTGCAATTCATCCTGTGGCTTTAAATTCAGGTTCATTTTGGCCAAAAAAGAGTTTTTTTAAATATCCGGGCACTATAAAAGTGGCTATCAGCCCTGCTATTCCCTTTAATAAAAATAAAAAAACTTTAATGGGACAATTGGAGACTCAACTTGAAAAATCCTATGGTGAATTAAAAAATTGAATATATAATCCTTGAGCGAAATCCCAATTTGTAGTAACATTTAATTATTGGGTGGGTAAAATTAAAGTAATATTGAGGTTTGATCATGAAACAACAAGCTCCAAAAACTAGCATTCTGCTTACTGATGATAATAAAAAAACTTGGTTAGATGATATTGAAATATCGGATAGTTACCAACCATCTGAGCAAGATGAATATATGTCTGATAAACATTTAAGATATTTTCAAATAAAATTACTTAAATGGCGTGAACAATTAATCATCGAATCTGATCACACCTTAGAATCACTAAAAAACACCCATATGCAAGAGCCAGATGATACTGATCGTGCCTCTTCAGAAAGTGATACTAACATCGAGTTACGTACCAGAGAAAGATATCTCAAATTAATCAGCAAAATCGACCAAGCATTAGACCGTATCGAAAATAAAACTTTCGGCTATTGCGAAGCAACTGAAGAAGAGATCGGTTTAAAAAGATTAGAAGCTCGTCCTATCGCAACCTTAACAGTTGCTGCACAGGAAGCTCGTGAAAAAAAGGAGAAATTAATGAGTGAAACTGAAACTGAGGCCTAAATACTGTTAAAGTGTATAGAAAATATATTACTTATGTAATAGCTTTCATATTTTTTATTAATATACAGACTCTTAAAGCTTCTGACTCTGCCTTCGGAGATTTTGAAGTAGGACTTAGATGTGACGAACATTACCACCTTTTAGATACGGCGAGCTGCTTTCCTCAAGATGCTATCTTACAAACTGATGGAACTTGCGAATGTCCCACTGGCGGTTGTAAAGGATGCACAGCAGATGATTTTTACTGCAATGCGCCTATCAATATTATGAGCAATCTAGCAAATCCAGCTAATAATTTAGAAAGTAAAATGCGTGTCTATTGGCATTATGAAGCATTTGGCCACACTAATTCTTGCGGCAGCAGAGATAAAAGACCCATACATTGTGAAACTGCTGCAGCCTGGGGCTTAGGAGTAGGTGCTTTTGCCTGCCTCGATACAAGCAACAAACAATCTGGTGATAGTAAATCTAAAACTTTTACCAGAAAATTTTCATTAAGTACTCGAGATACAAATTCTGATAATCTAGAAGATAGAGCACGCGACTCAAACAAAACTATAGAACGCGTCTATGCCCCCAAAGGAGTTGACTTTGGTGATGAGTATTATGGTTTTCAGCCACGCTTAGAATTTATTAGATTTAGCAATGGTCAAACTCAGCCAATCTTACGAGGCTATATTACCCAAAAAGATAAACATGATTTTAATCATACTTTAATCAACATTGATAGTGATAGTAGTGATCCAAATTATTTCCATTTTAAGAATGAAGAATTTAGCGATTTAGAAATGGGTTTTGGGGTTACACATGGTATTGTATGGCGCCCTATCCAATATTGTACAGATTACGATAATGACCGTAATGGTAAATTACTAGAAACAGACCATGATGGTGGTGATGGTATAAAATGCTTTAATCCTCCTGTTATTAAAGGTTTACTTGTTGATGAAAATGACTCACGTAAAGGTCTAAAATTCACTCCACCAGTGAGCGAATCTTTTTTTCCCAATCAATTATCTTTACATAGAGGTGGCCTCTTTGAAATTCCAGCTGCTCCCACTATTCGCTGGATTGTTAAAGATGACTCTACTTTTTCACATCCAGAAATTAAAGTAACTTTTGTTGATGCTTCTGATAATAGTGATAAAAACTCTACTATTGATCTTGAATATCTCAATAGATTCACTAACCATGTTCATTCTTTCTATAATTACGGACTTTATGCAGCCATTATAGAAAATAACAATGTTACCGAAGTACCTAAATTATGTGTTTATGCCTGCCAACAAAATGGTACGGGTAATTGCTATGCTACAGGTACCAATGAAAATACTGGCCTCGCTCTTAGTGATATTTTAAATCCTAATATCCCTGCAAATGCCACTACAGAAGAAATTCAAGATATTATGAGTGAGCTGGATAGTAATAAAGATATTTATCGTATTGATTATAGTGATGCTCAAGAATGTTACAGCTTACCTAGTATTCATGGTGATAGTTCTAATCCAGCTATTAGACTCAGTGCTAGAGGCATAGGTAGTAATTATGATAATCCTAAACTCAAAGTTCAAATCACAGAAAAGGGTAAAAAAACTAATGAAGCTATTCTAAATCTTGGCTTGGTTGATGATGCTAATGCTGTAGCGAATTTAGAAAGCACCTCTTTTTCTTATTTAATTAATGAAAATAGCACTTCTATCATATCACCACATTTATTCTCAATCAGACAAGATCTAGAATTGGAAGTCCCATCTATATTTAATGTTTTTAATAGTACTGAGACACCCACTGAAACTAATCCTATTACCAATATATTCTATCTGTGTAGATTTTATAACCCTGATATTGATGGTGGCTTTAAAGATGAATGTAACTATTTAAGCAGCGCCTCAGAAGACACTAAAGATATGATGTGTGTCCATAATTTATTTCCTACCCCAGTTTGGGATAATAATAGCAAAGTCTATGAAAGACCTCACCCTTACAATGTAGGCTCGCCATTAATCAGAAATGATTATGCCGAATATAGCGAAAATAACAGTAATTTATGCATACCATTACCCAAGAAAATCTTAAGCTTTAAACATATCTTATTAGATAATGAGCGTGATGCTCCTAAATCATTAATTACTATAAACTATAGGAAGCCCAAACCTTTTATTAATTTCATTAAAGATACAAATGGTAATTATGTTTTAGATAATAATAACCGACCTATTACTAATGAAGATGGCCCTGTGGTAATTGATGAAATTTTAGCAGATGAACTAACAGGCCCAGGACCAACAAGCGGACATACCACCATCACAGAACATGATTTTGATTATTATAATAAATTCAAACTAAGCTTTACCAATATGCAGGGTATTTACTGCGCTAAAGTAAGTAAAAGTGAGCATGATAATAATTGGGATACAGCACAAGATATTCCAACCACAGCTAGTGAAACAGAATATTGTTATAATTTAAATAAATGTCGTGCTGATGACCCAATATTAGCCAGCCAAGTTTTTGGTGCTAGCTTTGTACAAGCAGAAGCAAATACTTTAGATAATATTGGTATTTGCGGCACTTCAACTATTATCGAACCAAAAGCAGATTGTGATAATTATGGTAACTGGGCTAATATTCGTGGTAAATGCGGCTTTACTTGCCCAGCTGTGAATTTTAATGGCTTTAGCTTTGCTCAAACAAATACTAATGGCTCAGATACTGCAATCCCTGTTACATCTGCAAGTCTCGAATGTGATTATGGCTTTAGTGGCACTCACAATGCTACCATGAATTGTAATCCAAATGGTAATTGGGATTTTAGTAGCTTTACTGAAAATAATCAGTGTGAAATAAATTGCAGTACTAAAATCATCGGTACTGACAATTCTATACATCATAAAACCATTGGTAATTATGCAGATTGGCAAAATATAGGTGTATCAGAAATTAGAGAAATTGAGGTACCTGCTTCATGTAAAGCTGAGCTATTTTATGAACCTAATTTTTGGCGTACTCCTCTAACATTGAATGCAGGTAATTATAACTTAACCACTCAAGCATTGAAAACCTACTGTGATGGTGAAATATCTATCGCAGATGATAGTGGTAATTGGATGACAGTAAATCCACCTACTAAATATTGTTATCATCATGCTGATTCAAGCCTGGGTTATAGTCTACATAATGACAGAATCCGTGATTATAGAGTTTCTATGGGCTGTTCAGTACGTATGCATAGCAAAAAGAATTGTAGTAACTATAAAGGAACTATGTTTCCAGGTGCAACTGCTAATGCTAGAAACGATATTACCTCTTTTGGTCTTGGTGGAATTACTCCACAAGAAGCTATGTGGTATCAACGTTTTGTCAGATCATTAAAAATTTCTAGAACAAATAGCTCAACAGGCCAAGCTTGCACAGGTACTAAATCAATTCAACCTAATGCAAATGTAAATTATTTTTATTCCTATGATGTTAATAATCTAGCAACTGGTGCATCAGTTACCCGTTCTTGTTCAAGCTACAATTATGCTTTCAGAGGTAATGATATAGATGATTATCAAAGCAATGTCGAAGGATCAGTAACTCTTACATGTGGTGCAAATGGCACTCTTAATGCTACACATAATTGTATATTAGATTGTTGGCCAAATCGCGCTCAGAAAAACGAAGCTTGGGTTGCACATAATTCTCGAGTCTATATCGGTGTTGATCGTAAAGGAAATTCAGAACATCGCCATGTTTATGGCCTCTGTGAGAATGGTATAATTAATGAAAGCGATGTAACTACGGGCAATAAACATGATGTTGGTAAAAATCATGATGATGAGCCTACGCATAGTAATGATAAAGATGATTATAAAAAAGCACCAGGCTATTAAAGACTAACTCTTTAACAATCGACAAACATAATATAATATTATAGTGTGGCAACTATGAAATCGCACTTTAGTATAATATTATTACTTTATATAATTTTACAATTATCATTTAAAGAAGCTAAAGAGCTTAAACCTTATCAGCGTTTAAGCTCACAAAATTATCAGATAATTGAGCAATATGGACATAATTTAATTTTAACTAACAGCGCAACAAAACAGCAATATTTATTTTATTGTCATAATTGTGCGTTTAAAATAAATGATCTACTCAATTTTAGCTCCTTAACTTTACCACTTAGTAAGTTTTTACAGGCAGATTATAAAAGCTACCTCTATCCAAATTTAGTGGCACGTCTTAAAGCCACTTCTCAAATTAAATTGGTAAAATCTGCACATAAAAATTCACTAAGCGACAAGCAGAATAATTATCGTAAACATATTAGTCAATTTAGTGCAAACCCTTTAGCCTTAGCATTATTAGCAGGAGATAAGACTAAGCTAGAACACACTACTAGAACTGCTTTCATTAATACTGGCACAGCTCATTTACTTGCTATTTCTGGCTTACATGTTGGTGGTATAGCTTTAGTATTTTTTTTCCTAAGCAGAAAATTACTCAGTCTTTTTTATAATTTCTCGATCAAATATACTAATAAGAAGCTAGCAGCTTTTATTGGGTTCAGTGCAGCAGCTCTTTTTGTCTATCTCGCAAATTTTCCTATTTCAGGTAATAGAGCTTTATTTTTTATCACTTTATTAACTATTTTTACTTATCGTGAACAAAAAATTGCCAATCTTAATTTGCTCTTCTTTGCCGCATTATGTTTGTTAGCATTTAATCCTTATTATCTATTTTTACCTAGCTTCCAACTAAGCTTTGCAGCTATTATTGCACTAGCTATATATTTTAAAAAATTTCATAAGCAGGAGCGTAATTATTTTATGACAATTTTTTTCTGCTCTTTAGCAATTAGTATTTTTACCTTGCCAATTAATCTTTATCATTTTGGTAGTAGTTCACTAACTGCACCTTTTAGTAATATTATTGCTATACCTTATACTAGCTTACTCTTAATGCCTGCTGGTCTTTTAGCAATTTTAGGCAGCTATTTGGCCAGTGATTTTTTCTTTAATATTTTTGATTTTTTAGCCAGCAATTTAATTAACTTAATTAGCTGGTTAAATAATTATGCTCTTTTATTAGATAATATTTTTAGCATTAATCAGACTAGCTTACTGTTTAGTTGCTTTGCTTTACTGGGCTTATTAGTAAGCCAGCATAAAAAGCTAATTCTCTTATATAGTAGCTTATTTATCAGCAGCATCATTTTTGCCAATTATTTAGAGAATAAAGCAGAATTAATCATTAGTTCTAATAATAAATTTTTTATGGTTAAAGATCATAATAGCTATATTTACAGTGACAGAAAATTAGCACATTTTAAGCAGAAAAAACTCACAAATTTTGCGCCTCAAGCAACTAGCTTTGATGCACAAAATTTTCATAATGATAATTTACATTGTTTTACAAAATTTTGCTTTTATCGCTCTAAGGGTAAAATTATTAGTATCATCCACAGAAAATTGGCTGATAAAACTTTAAAACAGCTCTGCTCAATCAGCGACCTAACCTTTAGCTATATAAAATATCAAGAATGTAAAACCAGCCTTACTCTTAATAGTTACCAAATCACCCAAGCTGGTACTATTTTTGTTCAGATTGGTAGTAAGATTAGCTTGAAGTTTTTGTAACTTAAATCGCCATATTGAGCAGCCTTTTCTAAAATACAGCGCTATTGTAAGCGTGGTATTTTAGCAGAGTAATTCCCTTAACTATTTGAACAAACTTACGTATGTCTTTATACGCCGCATTTGTTCAAATAGTTAAGCTCATCAAAAATGCAAGCACATTATGGCGATTTGATATATTTTCAAAGTTATCATAAACACATTTACTCATTCCAGATATAAAAAAACTAAGTGATAACTAGAATATGGATGTGCATTTGCGTATCAGGAGCATTTATAAATGGCCTGCTTGTCATTTATAAAGCGCAAGCAAATCAGATCTATAC
>CAXDRM010000012.1:0-26114 GCA_963991775.1 uncultured Rickettsiales bacterium
TAAGCAAAAATAGGAAAGAATATGGAAATTTAATAATTAGCTAACAGTGTCTAAGAAGGCAAAAGATTTGGGCTATTTTATTAGATTATTTTTTATTTGTACTAATTCACCATCTATTAATGTAAGAAGAGTTGAGCAAAGAGTATTAGAGGGCGGGCACGATGTACCAATTTCCAAGATTTATGCGAGATATACTAAATCAATTATCAATGGTTCATTGGCCTCTCTAATTGTTGATCGTGCTTATTTTTATGATAATTCTATAGATAATTACTCTCCTAAACTAATTTTTAGAACTGCGGATGGTTTAATAAAAAAACAATATCATGAATTTAATGGTTGGACTGCCAACGTAAAGACTATTTTGGAAGTTAAAAACTAGTTTAGAGTTTAATATTAAATGGAGGCCGGAGGCAGAATCGAACTGCCGATCGAGGATTTGCAGTCCCCTGCATTACCACTTTGCTACCCGGCCCGAAAGAAAATGAAACACTAACTATTTAATAAAAAAATGTTTCCTTCCAGTGGTTGAAGAAGATTCTTATATATGAGAACAGGGCAGCAGTAAAGTAAAAACATTTGCACCTTTCTTAAGAGTTCTAGCTATGGTTGATTTGGTTGCAATTTTATGCTATATTATAGCTTACAACACTTTGTAGGTAAAAAATGCGTAATAGTAAAATACCAGCCAGTCAACCCGGCTCAGAATTAACGCCACATCGTTTTATTTTAGCTCAGGCTAATGAGTTGGCTACTAATTCAGAAAAGACAGTTCATAATTTAACTATTGGTAATCCCACAGCTCTTCCATCTCTACAAGTTCTTGAGAGTAGAGCTGAAAAAGTTAATGACTTTTATATTAGTTCTTCAGGATATACTGATTTTGGTGGTCATAAAGCACTTAGAAATAAGGTTGCACAATTTTTTAAAGAGCAATATCCCAAGTATGATTTATCGTTAGATGCAGACAATGTCATTTTTACTGTGGGTGCTCAGGAGGCAATGGATACTGCTATTAAACTAGCAGATGGTCCTGTTATTTTACCTGGACCAGTATTTACTCCTTACCATAATGTTGTAAATAATCATAGTAAAGATACTATTTGGTATGATACTACTACTTATAATTATCGTATATCTGGTGAGTTAGGTGGTAAATTAGATAGGGTTTTGGAAGAAAAATTTCAACAATCTACAATAGAGGATAGACATAATTTTAGCGCAACAATTATCTTAACAGATCCAGGAAACCCAACAGGTTATAAGCAGAGCAAAGAGGATTTGGATTCGTTAGCGCAGTTACTTAGAGTTAAATGGCAAAATGTCAGGGTAATTTCAGATTCACTTTATTTAGGTTTAACTTATAAACCAGAACAAAAATATTCTTTTTTAGATGCAGCTTTGGCTTCAAATAGTGAGCAATTATTAGATAGGGTTTTATATGTAGATAGCTGTTCAAAAGTGGATAGTTTTCCTGCAGCAAGAGCTGGTTATGCATTTTCAACTAGCAAAGAGTTAATAAATAAGATGTCAGCAAAAATTTTAACATCTACTGTGCATTCGCCAATAGAGTCACAACTTCTTGTGGCAGAATGTTTAAAGGCTAGACATAGCTATGCTGAGCATAATGCACAATTTTATGAGGAACGAGCAAAGGCTTTTGCTCAATCATTATCAGGGCAGAATATTTTACAAACAGAGCCAAATGCTAGTTTTTATATGATTTTAGATTTAGGCTTTATGCGAAATTTAGAAGTATCCCCTGCTGTTAGAAGTGCTGCTGCTCAATATTTTGGTTCAGATAAAGCAGTAGAAATAATCTTAGCAAATGATGGTAAGGTTGGTAATGATCCTATGATTGCTGCTTTAGAGCTGTTATATAAAAGTAATATAGCAACTGTGCCAATTTTACCGCCCATAGAAAGTCAGTATCTTAAAATCTATTCAGAAGATCAGCAGCAACAGCAAAAATGTGAAGTAAGAATTGTAGCTACTCAAGAACCTCATATTATGCAGCAAATTGGAAAAGATATTCTGGGCTTAAAGCAAAGGTTAGAATTAATTGATAAGGTTAGAAGTGAGGTGCCTAGTTATCGGGAAATAATAAATAAAGAAGATTTACAAAGCCCAGCGAGCACGGGGTTTGAAAGATAAATCATCTCCTTGGCCTTTAAGCTTAAATAATTCATAACCAGCCCAAGCAATCATTACAGCATTATCAGTGCATAATTTAGGAGGAGGGCAAAAAAGTTTAAAATTAACAGCTCTACATAAGTTAATAATTTTTTCTCTTAAATATTGATTAGCAGCTACACCACCACAAAAAGCTAATTGATAATTTTCTAAGTTAGGGTAAGTAGTTTTAAATTGTTTAGTTGCAAATTTTAGCCGATCAATAATTTGTGCTGCTACAGCATATTGGAAGCTAGCTGCAATATCTGCTTTATTTATCTCAGAGTTTTTTTCTAAAGTAGTTCTAACTGCAGTTTTTAATCCTGAAAGTGAGAAGTCACAATTTTTTTGACCTTTTAAAGCAATCGGAAATTTAAAAGCCTGTTCATTACCAGCTTTAGCTAGCTGCTCAATCTCTGGTCCACCTGGATAAGGCAAATCAAGTAATTTTGCAGTTTTGTCAAAAGCCTCACCAATTGCATCATCCAAAGTTTTACCAAGTAACTGGTAATTATCTGGTCCTGAACAGCTTAAAATTTGACAATGACCACCTGAAGCAAGCAATAGTAAAAAAGGGTAGCTTAGTTCTGTAGAGCAGAATCTAGCAGTTAATGCATGTCCTGCTAAATGATTAACAAAAATTACCGGGATATTATTAGCAAGTGCTAAACCTTTAGCAAACATCGTTGAAGTGATTACTCCGCCAATTAAACCTGGCCCACCAGTGGCAGCAATTAATTTAATGTCTGAAAGTTTTAACTGAGCTTTACTTAAACATTCAGTAAGTAATTCAGAGATTACTTCCAGGTGGTTTCTAGCAGCTAATTCAGGTACTACTCCGCCATAAGGACGATGTAAGTCAATTTGGCTAGCACTAGCTTCGGCAATTACTTTACGTTCAGTAATAATTGCTAAAGCCGTGTCATCACAGCTTGATTCAATGCCTAAGGTTATCATTGGTAAAAAATTTAAGCAGCAAGTAAAGGATCTAAGCCTCCTTCTGCATCAAGAGCATATAGATCATCACAACCACCAATATGCTTGTCACCGATAAAAATTTGAGGCACAGTTTTGCGGCCACCAGATTTTTCAAGCATCTCTTGTAGCAAAGCTGGATCTGAAGAGATATCAAATTCTTGAACTTTATCAGCTACACCTTTTTGGCTAAGTAAAGCTTTTGCTTTAACACAGTAAGGACAAACTGGAGTTTTATACATTGTTATATTCATGATTTTTTACCTTTAATTTTTTCATTATTATAAAGTTTCAATGCCTTATAGCAAATAATAAAAAATAGCACACCAGCAATCATGGTGATTAAGCCACCAGTACCCATGACACCCATCCAAAATTTAGCACTGAAGCCATGAATAGAATCAGGTGCTTTGCGTAATGCACCATAGCCACCGCTAACTGCCAAACCAGTAATATGAATTAATTGTCCTGTAACATAGATGATTGGTTGCCAAAAAATTAATTTAGCAATTTTATCTAATTTGGTTAGCTTATCTAAAAAGAGATAGATCATGCCAAGTAATGCGATAGTAATACCAATGGTAGAGCCATGGTAATGAGCTGGAATCATGGTGTTACTCTCTTTAATTAATAAGCCTAAAAAGCCACCATAGAAAAACAATAAGGCAGAGCAACATAAGCAATTAAGCAAAGACTTCTCAAAGAGGCTGTTATTTTTTTTATATAATTTATTAAGGCTAGGAATAATGAAGAGAAAAATAAGGCAAACTAATACACTACCAAAATAAATCATATGGTTAGTAAATTGTTGTTTAAAGCTATAAATATCCAATTTGCTTTGTGTAAAAAATATTGCTGTTAATAAAGCCAGAGCAAAATGAATAGCAAGATTATAGCTAAAAACCTTGCTGCTTAGATAATGTTTAATATTGCAGCGTTCTAAAATTAACCACCAACAAAATACTAATAAGACCACATTGGCAAATTGTAACACATGGCCAAATCCCCAAAATAATATTTCATAATATTCAGCAATGATTTGGTTTTTTTCTATATAGATATGGCTAGCGTAAAGATTAAAAAAAGCTAAGCAGATAATTAGGTTGTAACAGGTAAGAGCACTTATTGGGATATTATCATGTATGATTTTACGATTTTGATAAAGTGCCATAAAAGCATTAGCAAGCATCACAAAGAAAAAAAGTGCTAAAGCTATGCTAAAGAGAGGATGTTCTAAAACAGGGATATAATTATTTAGAATTGGTGAGCTATTTGATAAAAAAGTAGTAATAATTACCATTAATATTGAGCTAAGTGCTACAGTAAAGCTTAGCTGGTTAAAAATTTTAGGTAATTTAAAAAAACAATAATTTAGAAATATTGCGCTAAGTGCCATAAAATAAAGCTGTGACAAATCCACATGAGCAACTAAGGCTTTATTGAAGAAATCTTTAAAGATAAAAAATTCTTTAATTAGCGGAGTACGTGAAAATACTACAACAAAAGTAAGTAAGCCGGCACTAAGCAAAGATAATACAGTTAAAGTTAACCATTTGTAACTTCCTGTTAGGCTTGATGAAGGGATTTTTATTGCATTATGTTGCATAAATTTTCTTGAATAGGGCTGTGCCAAATACTATAATATTTTAAAAAAATATGCATGAAAATTCTTTAAAAGACTATTATTTTTTCTGGCTACATAGCTGCTTGGCTTTAATTACTATTATGGTGATTTTAGGTGGTTATACGCGTCTTACTGATTCGGGATTATCTATTACTGAATGGCAATTAATTTCTGGGATTTTGCCTCCACTTAATCAAGGTGCTTGGCAAGAGATGTTTCTTAAATATCAACAAATCCCTCAATATTCACTTAAATTTCCTGATATTGATTTAGCTGGTTTTAAAAATATTTTTTGGTTGGAATATATTCATCGAGTCTTTGGTAGAATTTTAGGCTTAGTAATTTTGTTACCTGCTTTATTTTTCTACTGCCAGAAATCACTAAGTAAATCCTATAAAAAATTTGCTTTATTAATTACTATTTTAGTGGTTTTGCAAGGAACTATGGGCTGGATTATGGTAGCTAGTGGCCTTACAGAAAATACTTCAGTCAGCCATTATCGTCTTGCTATTCATTTGCTAATAGCTTTCATTATTTTTGCCGCAATAGCTGCTTTTATTTATGCGAAAAAGCGCCAGAATAAAACTATCTATATCATTAGCAATTATAAATCTTTTAAAAAATTATTTTATATATTTACTGGCTTGCTAATTTTGCAAATTATCTATGGAGCCTATGTTGCAGGTTTAGATGCAGGTTTGATTTATAATAATTACCCTATGATGGGTGAAAAGATTTATCCGAAAGAATTAATAGTAGATTTTGCCTTTTATAAAATTTTTGCAGATCCGGCTATTGTCCAATTTATTCATCGTGGCTTAGCTTTATTATTACTAATTAATTTGGCTTTTTTATGGTTGGTAATTATTGAGAATAAGCGTCATATTTTATTCTGCCTGTTACTTACTTTAAGCATCTTGCTAACTATACAATTTGCTTTAGGAGTTTTAACTCTGGTAAGTAAAGTGAATATTCATTTAGCTGTATTACATCAATTAACTGCTTTATTTCTTTTTGCGTGTAATGCACTAATTTTTCAAGAGACAAAAATTTGTAATGCAGAATTATCAAGCTAAATTTACTAAGTCTATAGATCTCTTAAAAGAGCAGTATCGTTATCGCGAATTTATTGAACTTGCTAGGAAGGCTGGTGAATATCCACGTGGCTTTTCTCCTAAAGCTGCACAAGAAATTATTGTGTGGTGTAGTAATGATTATTTAGCTATGGGGCAAAATCAAGATGTTTTGGCAGAGCTTTACCAAGCTGCACAAAAATATGGTGTGGGTGCTGGTGGTACCAGAAATATCGCAGGTAATAGTGTTGCTCTTAAAGAGTTGGAAGATTTTATGGCAGAGTTTCATGCTAAAGAGGCTGCTTTAGTGTTTACTTCTGGCTATGTTGCAAATCAGGCGGCAATTTATGCAGTTACCCAAGTTCTTGAGCAGCCTGTGATATTTTCTGATCGTTATAATCATGCTTCAATAATTGAAGGTATTAAAAGTTCAGGCTGTGCAAAAGAGGTGTTTGCTCATAATGATATGACAGATTTAGAAGTTAAATTGCAAAAATATCCCAAGGATCAAGATAAACTGATTATCTTTGAGGGTGTATATTCAATGAATGGTTCAAAAGGAAAAGCTCAAGAGATTGTTGCTCTAGCAAAAAAATATAATGCTCTTACCTATATTGATGAAGTGCATGCTGTTGGTCTTTATGGTGAAAAGGGGCAGGGTATAGCAGCAGAAGCAGGAGTTGCTGCAGATATTGATATTATTCAAGGAACTTTTGCAAAAGCCTATGGTTTGATCGGTGGCTATATTACTGGTAAGCAACCTACAATAGATGTAGTGCGCTCTTATGCACCAGGATTTATTTTTACTACAGCAATGCCGCCAGCTATGGCAGTTGCTGCCAAAAAATCAGTAGAGCTTGTTGCAGAAGACTTAGCTGCACGTGAGAAATTTCATGCTAATATCAAATTGCTCAAACAAAAATTAACTGCAGCTAACATTGAATTTATGCAAAATGATTCACATGTTATCTCTGTGATGATCCGTGATGCGCAAAAAGTTAAGCGAGTAGCAGATAATTTATTACTTAAACATCAAATTTATATTCAGCCGATTAATTATCCTACTGTAGCAAAGGGTAGTGAAAGATTACGCGTAACATTAACGCCATATCATAGTGAAGAGCTTATGGACCAATTAGTAGATGCTTTGTTGGCTGAGATCTAGCTTGAAATTGCTTTGTTATAAAAATAAGAGTTCAGCTCTTATTAGCTTGCGCTTTGTGATAGCAAAATGGCTATTGCTAATGCATAGCTAAACTCTAAATTTTTTAAAATAAAAACTCGTCTTGCTATAAGACTAAGCTTCTTCAGCTACTTTAAATTCTTTAACTACTTCATCAAGCTCAGTTTGAGTGCATAGACCAAGTAATACAGGATCTTTTGCTTGGATAGTTTGAATCTTTGAATGAGTTCTATTACGAATTGAAACAATAGTATTTTTAGTAGTTCCAATTAGTTTAGTAATTTTACTATCTGCCAAATCAGGATAATTTTTGATTAACCATGCAATGGCATCAGGCTTATCTCTTCTTTTAGCGATAGGAATATATTTTACTTTTTTCTTAGATGGTTTTACTTGATGGATCTCAATAAGATTTAATCTTTTTTTAGGATCAGCTTCACATGCTTTGATATTATCTGCATTTAATTGTCCTGCAGTAATAGGGTTAGCACCAATAATATTACCACCAATTTCACCATCAGCGATACTTTGAATTTCCATTTCATGCATACCACAAAAATTAGCAATTTGTTCAAAAGTAAGAGTGGTATTTTCGACAAGCCAAATAGCAGTAGCAATTGGCATTAAAGGTTGTGACATTTTTTATTATCTATTTTAAATTTATAAGCCCATAAATCTTATTAATGATCTAGTAAATTGTCAAACAATATAGTATCGTTATGAATAAGAGCGAAAATTTTAAATTTATGCTGAGATTCCTAATTATTTTATTTTTATTCTGTCGGTTGCCAACTGCTTTTGCCGTAACAGTTTTGGCTCCGCAAAGCATGTCTTATGCTGTAACAGAAATTATCAGAAATTATGCGACCAACAGTAATTTGGCTGTATCTGCGTCATTTGGTAATATAAGAGATTTAGTTGCTAATATTGAATCTGGGCAAGCAGCTGATTTAATTATTACTGACCATCCTAAGTGGATTAAAGATCTTAAACAAAAGGGTTTAGTGAATGTATCTTCAATAGCAAATTTAGTTGAGGATAAAATGGTTTTAGTAACTAGCCGCAATTTTTATAATTTGAATAAAGCAGAATTTAATAATTTAACTAGCAATGCGGCTAAGGTAAGATTCTATCGAAATTTTACCATTTTAATTCCAGATTGGAAAAAAGATTTTTCTGGTCTATTCGCGCAAGAGATTATCCGTAATACTACCTATTTACGTGGTATTAATAATAATGTTTTAGAATCAGCAAATCTAGCGGCAGATTTATCAGAAGTAAGTGATCGTATTGCAATTACTAAATATAGTAGTGTTTATGATAATCCAGAATTAAACATTATTGAGCAATTTAGTGAAGATAGCTATGGCAGATTTGTATATCAAATTGCGATTGCTGCTTCAGAAAATATGGTTGAAGCAGATAAGTTACTTAATTATTTTAAAAGCGAGGAGGCTTTATTGATTCTAAAAAAATATGGTTTTGAATTACTTAAATGAGCTTTGAGCTAGTCTCTTTACTATGGTTAGTTGCTGCATTACTGGCTTTGTTACTCTTTTTTAGAATAGTCAGATTTTTATATTATTTTTTCCGCTATTTCTTTTTAAGCAGAAAATATCGTCCTAAATATGACAAAGAAACTTGGGAGAAGTTAAAAAAGCCTGCTACAGCAAGTGATGAAATTCGTGAGAAAAATAAAGAAGCTGAGCAAAAATTAATTGATGATATGCGTCGTTATAATGGAGCACATGAATTAGCTGAGCAGGAATCTAGAGAAATTGTTGGTATCGCCGAACCAATTGGTATGTGGACCAAATTTGTTACTCAGCAAAAAATGTCTTGGCTTAAAGCTATGGTAGGTAGTAAGGCAGCTAGTGATAATTTTTGGCAAAATATTGTTCAGGCTCAGCAGCAGGCGCAAGGCAAGCTTAAATCGCGCTCTCGGTAGTTCTTCAAATTCTTTTAGAATGAAGAGATATATTTAATCGCTCAGGCAGTCCTCGAATTTTATCAAATCCATGTTGATAAAATTCTGTGGAATCTCGCTCTAAATACCTCTCTACATTCTAAGTTACTGAGCATACAACAGAACGAATGACGAGCTGAAGCAGAGCGCAGGTTTTTACCGAAAGATCCCTTAATATTAATTAGTCTAATTTATAGCTAATTTCGCCATGTAAAGATGCATCTAAGCCTTTTTTCTCTTGTGCTTCAGAGACTCTAATACGAATGAAGATTCTCATTACTTTTAAAATAGCAAAAGTAACAATGGCCGAGTAGAACATCACGATTAAGCTTGAAGCAATTTGACTATAAAGTAAACTAGCATTGCCGTAGAATAAGCCATTTGCACCGCCTTCATTAACTGCAGTAGTGGCAAAAAGACCAGTAGCAATAGCACCCCATAAACCTCCAATACCATGAATACCAAAAGCATCAAGTGAATCATCATAACCAAGTTTTGGTTTTAAAAATTCTACTGCTAAATAGCACAGCCAACCAGAAATAAAGCCGATTAAAATCGCTGATAATGGTGTTACAAAACCAGCTGCTGGGGTAATAGCCACTAGACCTGCAATTGAACCGCTAATCATACCAATAGCTGTTGCCTTTTCCTCGCGATTATATTCAATAAAGAACCAAGCAAAAGTTCCTGCTGCAGCTGCGATATTAGTGTTAAGTAGCGCAAGACCTGCTAATTCACCAGATGCTAAAGCACTTCCTGCATTAAAACCAAACCAACCAAACCATAATAAAGCTGCACCTAAAATAGTTAGCGGAACATTATGTGCGCTAATTTTTTCTTTGTGATTATAACCAATTCTTTTACCCAGGTAAATTGCTGCCACTAAACCAGCAACTGCTGAATTTAAATGAACTACAGCGCCACCAGCAAAATCAAGCGGGTTAAACATTTGATGTAACCAGCCACCACCCCAAATCCAATGGGCAACAGGTGCATATACTAAAGTGATCCAAAAAGTTGAAAATAATAGAATAGGGCCAAGACGAACTCTTTCAGCAAAAGAACCTGTAATAATTGCTGCAGTAATTACTGCAAACATACCTTGAAATAAAGCAAATACAGAATGTGGAATAGTGGTACCAGCTGCAGCTTCACCTAAAATATTATCAAAACCTAAATATTTAAAATTACCAATAAAGCCAGCAACTGAATCTCCAAAAGCTAAACTGTAACCCCATAATACCCAAACAATTGAAATTACTGAAAGCTTCATATAGCTATGTAAAATTGTTGAAATAGCATTTTTATTTCTAACCATGCCGCTATAGAAAAATGCTAGGCCAGGAGTCATTAACATTACTAAAATTGTTGAGACAATTACCCAACTAGTATCACCTGTATCAATTTCTGTAGCAAAAGCAGGTGTAGTAAATAAAAGAGCACTTAAAGAATAAAGTAGTTTGGTGGGCATGTTGGTTGATTTTCTAGTTATGGCTGAAAATCTAACAAATATTTTTATAAGCGCAACAATTCTTGATTATTTTTTAAAAATCTTTTAAAAGCTGCATTCCAAATCAAATTTAAAATAAGTAATTACTATGTCTATACAGCACACACTTTCTATCATTAAACCTGATGCAACTAAAAGAAATCTTACTGGTAAAATTAATAGCTATTTTGAAGAGGCTGGCTTACGCATTATTGCCCAAAAAAGAGTTAAATTATCTCAAGAGCAAGCTGAAGCTTTTTATGCAGTGCACAAAGAAAGACCTTTCTATGCGAGTTTAGTAGAATTTATGACTTCTGGTCCAGTTGTTGTACAAGTATTAGCAGGAGAAAATGCAGTACTTAAAAATCGTGAAGTTATGGGTGCAACTAATCCTGCTGAAGCTGATGCTGGTACTGTAAGAAAAGATTTTGCAGAATCAATTGAAGCTAATTCTGTGCATGGTTCAGACTCTTTAGAAAATGCTAAAATTGAAATTGACTTTTTCTTCTCAGCTGAAGAGATTGTTGGGTAAATAAAAAATAAGAGTTTAATTCTGCATTCGCGAAGCAGAGTTAAACTCGTTTTTTTTGCACTTATTTTTATAATATTTTTTCTTCGATCAAAGATATTGTTTCTTTTATACCAAAAAGTGCGATGAAAGAACCCATGCGGGGCCCAGTGCTTTGACCTAACAAGATTTCATAAAGAGCTTGAAACCATTCTTTCAAGTTAAATTCAAAGTCATTACCAATTTGATATACTAGATTTTGTAATTCACTTGCCTCACTAATAGAGCAATCTTCTAACTCAGCTTTTAATTTAAGTAGTGCAGTTTTTTCTTGTGCTGTAGCAGCGCGGTAATTTTTATTCGGCTTAACAAAATCATTGTAATAATTAACAGCTAAGCCAACTAAATTATCAAGATAAGGAGCATTAGCTTTGCTTAAGCTTGCATCATATTTAGCAATGAAGCCCCATAAAATATCAGCATTATCTGGATTACAAGCAGCAGCTAAATTAAGTAATAAACTATATGATAAGCTACCGATTTTTATCTCTGGAATATCACCATTATGAATATGATAAAGCGCATTATCTAGCTTTTTTATATCATCAAGCTGAGCATATTTTTGACTAAAAGTTAAATATTCATCAGTTGCTTTAGGAATAACATCAAAATGTAATCTTTTTGCAGTTTTAGGTTTTTGATACATATAATAAGAAAGGCTTTCTGCCGGAGCATAACGTAACCATTCTTCAATAGAGATACCATTACCTTTAGATTTAGAGATTTTTTGGCCCGAGCCATCTAAAAATAATTCATAAAAATAATTGTGAGGTTTTTTACCACCTAGAATTTTACAGATTTTTTGTGCCAATTCTGCGGAAGGAATAATATCCTTACCATACATTTCATAATCAATATCAAGTGCGTACCAACGCATACCAAAATCTGCTTTCCATTGTAATTTGCAGTTACCATCTAAGATAGAAATATTTTGGCTAGAGCCATCACTTGCAATGAAATCAATAGTGTAATCATTGTCATTTACTTTTTTTACACCACTTTCTAATACTTGACCATTAATAGGGCAGATAGGCATAAAAGGACTATAGCTAGCACGTCTTTCTTCACGCAAAGTTGCTTTAACTAAATTACAAATTTCTTCATAATTATCTGCTAGTTTTTTTAAAGCATCATTGAATCTTCCTGATTTATAACATTCAGTAGCGCTATAAAATTCATAGTTAAAACCAAATTGATCTAAAAATTTTTGTAAACGGCCATTCATATTAGCACCATAACTTTCAGCTGTAGCAAAAGGATCAGTGATACTAGTAAGTGGCAAACCTAATTGTGAGGTTAAGCTATCTGGATTAGGGATATTATCTGGAATTTTACGTAGCCCATCAAGATCATCTGAAAAGCAGATGATTTTAGTAGGAATCTCTGGTGCTAATTTATTAAAAGCATGCATCACCATAGTAGTACGTGATACTTCTCCAAAAGTGCCAATATGTGGTAAACCAGATGGTCCATATCCTGTTTCAAAAGCTACATAGCCTTTTTTTGGAGTTTTACCATTAAGTTTTTTTAGCAAAGCTCTTGCTTCTACAAAAGGCCAAGCATTGCTTTTTTGATATGATTCTTGCGTCATTTGATTTTTTTATTATCCCAACTCGCTCTTTTGCGTAACTCTTGGATGATTTCATATTTGAATTTTTCATCTTCAAGACGCTCACGCAAAAAATACTCCATAAAATTTAATTCACCAGGAGTAAAATTATCTACATTCTCTAATATATCAGCAATGATTTGCACTGCTGCTTCAGTTTCGCCCAATTGCTCATGTATAAAAGCGGGCATTTGTCTGGCCCATAAAGGCATATTTACTGATAAAGGTGTTGATGCTAGCTCATAAGCTATTTCTAAAGCTAACTCTTTATTTTTTAATTTGTGACTAGCAATATGCGTTGCTTGAGTTAACCACCACCATTTTTTAGTAGGATCATGTTTATAGTGCTCGCGTAAATATTCGATAATATAGATAGTATCTTCAGGTCTTTGCGTTTGTGAGAAATAATAGCTAGCAATTGATGGTACAAAATTTGAAATAGGATCTAAAGAATCAAGTAAGAAGAACCAACCTTGTAGATCTTTATAATTATAATCTTTTAAGGCAGTAAAACGTCCCCAACTATCACCAGCATTTTGAATTTTAAAGGCTAATTGACGAAAATAAAATTGGCTATCACCTAAAGAGAGTAATTTTACCGTAGTTTCTTTTGGTACATCAGGAACAATGATCATATCTGGTTTGATATGGTTAGTTTTATTCCAAAAGATAATTTGTGCTACTAATACAATAATCAGAGCAAGCTTATTGATTAATTCTCGTTGCGCAATATTTAGCTGTAAAGCGGGCATAGTAATTAATTAAAATTGCTTCTTATTAAAGTCGTAAATTGACATGAGCAGAATAAGTGCGACATAAATTATTGCTTGGCTAACAATGAAATGATAAGTGCCAGTAGAAACGTCACCATAAATTAACCATTTGCTTTGTCCAAATTGATCAAGTCTTGGTAATATTGCTGAAAGACCTTTTAAAAATATTTCTAAAAAGCCATTAAAACCTAAATTATTAATTTTCGCAGGAATGATAATTGTAGATACTGCAAAGCCAATAATGCGTGAAATAAAGTAAAAAGCGAAACAGCCTAATACTGCACTAACTGCGCTTTTTAAAATTAAAGATGCTAATACGGCAAAGCTTGAAATAATTACCAATTCACAAAATATTGAAACAAACCACACAAAAAAACCTGCATTATCAGGTGCAAACATTAGCTGAATTAGAGCGGCAACAGGTAGTAATAAAATAAAAGATAGAACTGTGAAGCTTACAAAGTAAGCCACGATAAAAACGCTTCTGCTGATTGGGCGCGAGATTAAAAATTCGATTTCACGATTTTCAAAAGATCTTCTAATATGAAAGCAAATAAATAAGATCATGCCAACTACCAAAACTAATCTGGAACTGCCTGAGATAAAAGCAAGCTGCATAGAATTTTGTTCAGATAAAGCAGTTGAGCCTAAAAATGCTGATACTCCAGAAACTAAAGTTAAAGCTGCTAACAAGCCAATAAATAGCCAATCACGTGCAGCAGTAAGCAAGATATATTTTAAGATAGCTTTCATAATTAATTAAAAAGAGAATGATCTTGGATCTGTGGTAAAAGATTTGTAGAAATTTTTATCTACATCATCTACCGGATCATCAGTATTAACAATTGTTGCTTTGATGAATATTACAGTTTCGGTAATATCTTCGCTGTCAATTTTAGATTTGAAGAAGGTACCAAGGAAAGGTATATTTTTGATGAAAGGTACACCTGATTCTGATACATTTTTTCTTTGCTCGATCAAGCCACCAATTACCATAACTTGACCACTTTTAGCTTTTAAGAAAGTATCAATTTCTCTAAGTTGTAGTTCTGGAATAGTGCTTTGAATATTTGTTGAGCTTTCAGCGATTTGAGCTGCAAGCGTAACAGCAGGATCTTGTACTTCATTAGATACAGAAGAAATAGTTGGTCTAATGCTCATCACAACTTCTTGTGTTTCTAAATTAATTGCTGGCTGTAAAGTTAAAACAATACCAACAGGAACTGTATTAATGGTACTTGAAACGCTTTGTTCTTGGTTAGGCCCGGTAGTACTTGTTGTAGTAGAGGTCTCATAATCAACTTCGAAATATACTCTTTCAGTTGTGAAGCTTAATACAGCTTGTTGGTTATTTATAGCAGTAATTCTTGGTGAGGATAAAGTTCTGGTAGTACCAAATGATTCAATCATTTGTAAGGTCCCTGTTAAATCATCATTATTACCACCTGCATCATCCGAAATTACTATTGAGAAAAAATCAGTTGAATTTAAGTTTTCAGTAAAAGCTCCTGAAGCGTTAATGGCGTTAACTTCACTCCAATTAATACCTGATTGAAAAGTATCATCTAAAGTTACTTCTACAATCTTTGCTTCGATTAATACTTGAGCTGTAGAGCTTTTTCTTACTTGCTCTAAATATTCAGAGATTATCTTATGTGCTTTACTATTTGCTGAAACTGAAAGCAAGCTGGCTTTTTTGTTTGAGGTAACATAGCTGCCTGAGCTACCTTCTTCTGATGAGATAAAACGCTCTATATCAGAAATAATATTAGACCATAAATCTCCATCTGAACTTGCAGAAATACTACTTGATCCTCCAGCAGTAACCGAATCTCCACCGCTAGAAGTACTTACTTCTAATGATGATGTATAATTTCTTACAATATCAAGAAAATCTAAAGGGTAATTGACCATGTAAGGAACATCTCTTTCAATACGCAAAATGCCATTATTGATAGTATAGCGTAAATTGGCTAAATCAGAGATTTGGCTAACTACATCAATAAAGGGGCGATCTTTAGCGATTAAAATAATACCTCCTTCAATTTGTGGATCAATTTCAAGTTCTATTTCTGCAATTCTACCTAATTCGACTAATACATCTTTAAGAGGTATATCTTCGGTTATAGTGATAGAGACTAATTTTCCGTCAGCTAGTTTAGGTGGCTCAGGTGTTGCTAATATCGGAGCAATTTTTGGAGTTTTATTGGCTTTTTCTTTTTCTTCAGTTTTTTGACTACGAACCTCGCTTGAAGTAAGGTGATCTTTGATTTGTTTTTTGCTCAGGCCTGTATCTTTATCAAAAGGAAATAAGCTTGAATCCTGCTTGTTATTTTTGCATGAGTTTAAACTTAAAGCTAAGAATATAAGAAGAATGTGCGAAAGGTTGATCATGATATTTAGTTAACTAAGTGCCCAAAGATTAATGTATCCAATAGGTTGAAATTTTGATACCAACTGTTACCAAATATGAAAGGTAGAATCAAGCATAAAAAAAGACTGATTGCTAAACTTGGTGCGAAAGGAAAAATTGGTTTTTTGAAAATATGTTGCCAAATCAATCCATTAGCAGTGCCAAGTAAGCCAGAAAGCAAATAAAATAAAACTAAATTTTGTGCGCCAAGAAAAATTCCGACTGAGCCAATAAATTTTACATCGCCAAAACCTAAACCTTCTTTTTTGCGAGCTAAAGCAAAGCTTTTCGCAAGTAGATAGCTAGAGAAAAATCCAGCTGCTGCACCAGTTACAATATGACTGAGCGAGTAATTAAATAAATAAGCAAAGTAAAGTGCCAGTAAGAGTGTGGCAATTTGCAGCGTATCCGGGATTATATAATGTTCAAAATCAATGATAATTATCACAATTAGCACTAAAGCTAAAATCATAAAAAATATAGAGAGATGGTTTAAACCAAGAAATGAGTAAATCATCAGTAAGCTAAAAGCTGTGCCGATTTCTATTAAAGGGTAGCGTATTGATATTCTAGTTGAGCAGTGGTTACATCTACCATTGCTTAATAACCAGGAAAATAACGGGATAAGGTTTTTAATGCCAAGTTTAGTATGGCATACTGGGCAAGCAGAAGGGGTGACAACCATTTCTTTGCCAAGTGGTAAGCGATAGCTGAGCATCGAAATGAAGCTACCTAAGCACAAGCCTAATAAGGTTAGTAAAAAAAATGTCATAAAATTATTCAATTTTAAATGAAATCGCATTATCACTATCTGAGAAAAAAATTAACATACAACTCTAATTTAATGCTTGTTAAAAATAATTTTTGTAAGGCTGGTTATTCACTGCTTGAGCAAGCTTTATCTATTGGTATTCTTTCAATAATAGTTGCTTCAGGTGCGCTATATTTTGAAAAAAAGGACCAAGCAGAAAAGCGTGAAGAAACTGAAAGACGTATGTCTGTTATAGAAGATGCTTTAGCAGCATATTATCTGGATGCTTCAATAGACGTAGTTGGTAGCTTTAATGATGGTCAATTTCCATGTCCTGCAAGCCCAGATTTAGACCCGTTTAATTCAAATTATGCTAAAGAAGTTTTGAGTGGTAATAATTGTACTGCTACTTCACCAATCAATTTGCAAGATGGTTATTATTATGGCGTAGTGCCCACCCGTACTTTGCAATTACCTGATTATTATGCTCTTGATGGTTGGGGCAGGAAGTTTTCTTTTGTAGTGGATAAATCACATATGCCAAATTTAGGTACTGAATGGTCTGATAGTGATCTTGATGAGGTATTATATCATTTAATTTCGCATGGAGAAAATGGTTTAGGTGCGTATGGGGTAATGGGTGCAAAGATTAGAAATGCGACTGGTGATGAGTTAAATAATTCTATTTCAGCAAGCGATTATATTAATATTGCTGATAAACCTCATTCTAATAGTTATGATGATTTGGTAATTAGCAGAACTGGTCTGCAATTTATTAGTTTGCTTGCGGGAGAGAAATTACTTGATGAAAATTTTTGTAGTATTGCTAAACAACAATCTTCAACTGGTAGTAGTTGCAATATAATGAAAGCTTGGTTGCAAATTTTATGCATTAAATATGGCGCGACATTCAGTTAATAAAACAGCATTTACCTTATTAGAGCTAAGTTTAGTATTGGCAGTGATGTCTAGTTTGCTAATTATGACCATTGGTATTTTTAGTCAGCTGAATAAAGTTAATAATGGTAAAGAAGTTACAGAGCAAATGTTGCTTATTGAAAAGGCTTTAGCTGAATATTTGCATGATAATAAAAGATTGCCTTGTCCTGCTGAATTAGATGATGCAGTAACTATTGCCGATTATGCTGTTGCAAGTGATGGTGTAATAGATTGTCCTACTGATGCAACTACCGCTACCTGTCCAGACATAACTCTTGATAATAATGTTTATATAGGTGCCTTGCCTGCTAAAACTTTAAATTTAGATGAAAATTTATTATTTGATCCTTGGGGTAGAAAAATTACTTATGCAGTTGATAGGCGTTTTGTCTGTAGTGATGCAACTAATGCCAAAGTTGGAGGACATTTTTATGATACTATACCGCTAGTTACTATAAATGATATTAATGGCACAGCTGTAACTACAAAGGCTCTTTATGCATTGGTTTCTTATGGAGAAAATGCTAGCGGTGCTTATAATAAAAATGGCCTGCAAAAATCCGTGTCAGCAGATAGTGATGAAATTGAAAATAGTGACGTGGATCATATTTTTGTTCATCATGATTTGCATAAGGTAGATAATGCTGGCTCTACGCAATTTGATGATATTGTGCGTTTTCAAACCAAATCTCAATTAGTCCGCACTGCAAAAATGAGTAAAGAGCAAATTATATCTTTTTCAAATAATGCTGAAACAGAAAATTATAGCTTTAACTATAATAGTTATGTTGCTGATGAAGGTTGTCTATGTAGTGCTGGAAACTATCAAACTCAGTTGCAAGAAGTTGGTAAATTATTTTGTTTTGAGTGATGCTAAATTTAAAAAATCAACAAGAGGCATTTGGCTTTATAGAATTATCAGTGATTTTACTGGTATTATCTCTAAGTTTTATTTTTGCTTTAACTGTTACGGAACGCATTGAAGATGCTCAAAAAAATGAAGTTACAGAAGAAAGAATTTTAGAATTGCGTAAAGCATTAGCAGTTTATTTTAAACGTAATGCAGAATTACCATGTCCGGCCGATATTAGCTTGAATATTTATGATGCTAATTTTGGTGTAGCTAGCAATACAACTCAGCCAAATTGTTCTACTTCATCTGGCATGTTAAATTTTGCAACCGATAATTATATTGGAGCTGTGCCTGTAGCTACTTTAAATTTACCACAAGATTATGCTTTTGATGCTTGGGGCAATAAGCTAACTTATGCAATATCTAAGGCTAGTAGAAATATTTTTACTTCCACAAGTGATTTTCCTGATAATAGCGATATGGATTGTTGGTTAGATGCTGCTGATGCAAGTACTTTAACTTTAAGGGTAGATTCAGGCAGTTATTATGTTGAAGAGATGTCAGATAAATCAGCAAATGGTCTATGTGATTTTGTGCAAACCAGTAATAATGAACAGCCACAATATCATGCTGCTACTTTGGCGACAAATAATTTAGGGGGTATTTATTTTCCAGGAGAAGGTGGAGTAGCAGGCTATAAATTAGAAAATACAAATAGCTCAATTCTTGCGGAATTTGAGGATGATTACACCATATTTTTTGTGCTAACTAAAGATTATACAGGGGGTAGAGGTGCAATTTTATCTTTAATAGACAATACTGCTCCGCTTACGCATAATTATTTTATTTCTAATGCAAGGTATTTACGTTTAAACTATGTTCCAGGTGGTATTACTGATATTAGAGTTGCATCTGAATTTTTGGAAAGAGATATTGAGGTTGTTGCTTGGTCAAAGGTAAGTATTGGTTCGGATTATGATATTGATAATGTCAGAATTCATAACGGTAATATTGATAATATTAGTGATGCTGGAGATCATATTAGCGGTATAGATGTAGTTATGATTGGTGATGATGAGTCAAATGAAATATTTGAATTCAAGGGACATCTCTATGAATTTATAATGTATGGCAAAAAATTAGATAGTAGTGAAGTTGATCAGATAGTTGATTATCTTTACGCTAAATGGGATAGCAAAAGAAGCAATTATAACCAAATGATTATCAATGAATATGATGATACAGTGCAAGAAGCAGTGGCTGATTTAGTTATAGTTAGTCATGGGGCAAATGGTTATGGTGCCTATAATAAAGCGGGAGTACAAAATTCTACAGAAAATATTGGTGCAACAGAGGATAATAATATTTTTGAGTCGGGTCGCCAGGCAACATTTTATACAGATATGGTAAGTGATACAGAGCTTGGTCAAGGTTGGCAGAGTGATTTTGATGATATAGTAAGATATTATAATTTACATGAATTAATCGGTAATGCAGGAGGATTTTAATGAGTAATGATAAGCAAGTAAAAATAGTGTTTGCTGGTGACCATGCTAGCCCAGAATTAAAAAGCTATCTAAAAGAATCTGTCCCAGCAGATTATGAAATTATTGATCTAGGCACTAATGATGATGAATCAGTAGATTATCCAGATTATGCACAAAAATTAGCAGAATTTATGCAGCAAAATCCGGATTATCTGGGAGTGTTAATTTGTGGTAGCGGTATTGGTATTTCAATAGCTGCCAATCGTCATAAGCATTTAAGAGCAGCTCTTTGTCACAATAAGCTTACAGCAGAATTAGCAAGGCAACATAATGATGCTAATGTTTTAGTGCTTGGAGCTAGGGTTTTAACCAGGGAAGAGGCGCAAGAGATCTTACAAATATTTTTAGCCACAGATTTTGCTGGAGGACGACATGCTAGACGTGTCAAAAAATTAGATATGTAACTTTACATATCTGTAAGCAAGGTTTAAATATATTTGCGGATAAGTTCAATTAGCAAATTACATATAATGAGGAAATTTATGTCTGACTTTTTTAACGGAAAATTAAAAGATGCTGACCAAGAAGTAGCTGCAGCAATTGCCAAAGAATTTGAGCGCCAGCAAAATCAAATAGAATTAATTGCTTCTGAAAATATCACTAGCCAAGCAGTATTGGATGCACAAGGTAGTGTGTTAACTAATAAATATGCAGAAGGTTATCCAGGCAAAAGATATTACGGTGGTTGTGAATTTGTCGATGATATTGAGAATCTTGCAATTGAACGTGCAAAAAAATTATTTAATTGTGAATATGCGAATGTGCAACCTAATTCAGGTTCACAAGCAAATCAAGGTGTGTTTACTGCTTTATTAAAACCAGGAGATACTATTTTGGGTCAATCTTTAGCAGCTGGTGGACATTTAACTCATGGTGCAGCACCTAATCAATCAGGTAAATGGTTTAATGCAGTGCAATATGGTGTAACTCGCGACACTAATTTACTTGATTATGATGAAATTGAGGCTTTAGCAAAAGAGCATAAGCCACAAATGATCATTGGAGGTTTCTCTGCTTATCCTCGCATAGTTGATTGGGCAAGATTCAGAAAAATTGCTGATGAAGTTGGTGCATATTTCTTAGTTGATATGGCGCATATTGCGGGCTTAGTTGCGGCTGGAGTATATCCTTCACCACTTCCTTATGCTGATATTGTTACTACCACTACTCACAAGACTCTGCGTGGTCCAAGAGGTGGTATGATTTTATCAAATAATTTAGATTTAGCTAAAAAATTAAATTCAGCAATTTTTCCAGGAATTCAAGGTGGACCTTTAATGCATGTTATTGCTGGAAAAGCAGTATGTTTTGCTGAAAATTTAAAGCCAGAATTTAAAGAATATGGTGCGCAAGTTGTTGCAAATGCACGTGCTTTAGCAGAAACTTTAAAAAATAGAGGTGTAAATATTATCTCAGGCGGTACAGATAACCATATTGTACTGATTGATTTAACTCCTAAAAATCTTACTGGTAAGCAAGCTGAAGAGGTTCTTGAAGAAGCTGGTTTAACTTGTAATAAAAATGCTATTCCTTTTGATCCACAAAAACCATTTGTAACTTCTGGTATCAGATTAGGAAGTTCAGCTGGAACCACACGTGGTTTTAAAGAAGCTGAGTTTAAACAAGTTGGTGAGTTTATTGGTGATGTGCTTGATGCTTTAGCAAATGATGACAATCTTGATGCAACGGTTGCAGAAGTTAAGCAACAAGTTGAAGCATTATGTGCTAAATTTCCAATCTATAACAATTAAATGCATTGTCCTTTTTGTAATCATATAGAATCTATCGTGAAAGATTCGCGTCTTTCTGATGATGGTGGTACTATTCGTAGAAGAAGAGAGTGTCCTAGCTGTCAGGCGCGTTTTACTACTTATGAAAAAGTACATTTTAAAGATATTTTTGTGCTTAAGCGTTCTGGAGATAAAGAGTTTTTTGATCGTGATAAGCTTAAAGCATCATTAAAAATGTCTCTGCGCAAAAGGGATATTCGTCCTGACGTGGTAGATAAAACAGTGGCTGATATAACGCATGATTTGCATCAGTTAAACGTAACTGAAATTACCTCAAAAGATGTTGGTGAGTTAGTTTTGCAATATTTAAAGAAACTTGATAAAGTAGCTTTTGTCCGCTTTGCTTCAGTTTATAAAAATTTTGCTAATACCCAAGATTTCGAAAATTTCTTAAAAAATAATGATTTGGTAAAAAATCATTAGCTTTTAAAATAAATATCTCTCAAGATACAAATCAGACTAGATTAGAATATAAAAAAACATTAATGCAGCTTAATTCCTACATTAAAAAATTTATGCAAATTGCCGTGCATGAAGGTTATAAGAATTTAGGCAATACCTATTCTAATCCTTCAGTTGGGGCAGTGTTAGTTAAAGATGGCAAGATGATTGCTAAAGCTCACACTGGTGATGCTGGTTCGCCACATGCAGAATATCGTATGCTTGAAAAGCTCACTTTGGAGCAAACTAAAGATACTGATTTATTTGTAACTTTAGAGCCTTGTGCGCATCATGGTAAGAATCCTCCATGTACAGATAAAATTATAGCAGCTGGTATTAAAAATGTTTATGTTGGGGCAATAGACCCACATCCTTTGGTCGTAGGTAAGGGCAGAAGAATGCTGGAGAGTAAAGGTATCAAGGTTAAGGTGTTAAGTGATCCGGATGCTATTGAGCTACATAAAGGGTTCTTTCATTATGCTAGGTTTAATAAGCCTTATATTACTTGTAAATTAGCTACCACCATTGATGGTAAAATTGCTTTAACTAACAATATCAGTAAATGGATTACTAGCGAAGATTCACGCAAATATGTTCATTTGCTGCGTTCTCGTTATGATGCTATTATGACTGGGGTAGGCACTATAAATACTGATGATCCTTTTTTGAACTCTCGTTTGCCTGGTATTACTCAGGAGAAAAATATCATTGTGGTTGATCGTCAGCTTAAAATTTCTCTAGATGCTAATGTAGTTAAAAATTGTGCTAAATCTCCTTTGTGGATTATTACTACTAGTAATGATGCAGATAAAATAGCTGAGCTTGAAAATCGAGGTGTAAAAGTCTTTTGTCAGCAAAATTTTGCCGAGCTTAAAAATGTTATAGCATTTTTGGCTAAGCGCAATATCACTTCAATTTTTTGTGAAGCTGGAAGTTTGGTATCTAAATTGGTTAAAGAGCGTTTAGTGGATCAATTGATAATTTTTAGAGCAGCTAAAATTTTTGGTAATGATGCTAAGCCATTAATTGAAGATTTAGGCATTTATGATGTGGGTAATGCAGAAAATTATTTTTTGAAAAAAATGACGCAAAATTACTCAGGGGATTTAGTAGAGTTTTATGATGCTCAGCAACGTTCAGAAAGCTATATAATTTAGCATAAAAAAAGCAAAAATTCTTGATATAATTAGTTGCATAAATTAGCAGAAAATTATATATGTAAGAGTAATTCTAAGAGGCTTAAATGACCGAAAAAATTCAAAAAAATCTAGTACCTGTAGCAATTGAAGATGAGATGAAAAAATCTTATCTAGATTACGCCATGAGCGTGATTGTAAGTAGGGCAATACCTGATGTTTGTGATGGTTTAAAACCAGTGCATCGTCGTATATTGTATGCTATGAATGAGACAGGATGTCATTTTAATAAGCCTTATAAAAAATCGGCAAGAATTGTCGGAGATGTAATGGGTAAATATCATCCACATGGTGACGGGGCAATTTATGATGCTTTGGTTAGAATGGCGCAAGATTTTTCAATGCGTTTACCATTAATTGATGGTCAGGGTAATTTTGGCTCGATGGATGGTGATGCTCCTGCTGCGATGCGTTATACTGAATCTCGTTTAGCAAAAGTTAGTAGCAAATTATTAGATGATATAGATAAAGACACTGTTGATTTTCACGAAAATTATGATGGTTCAGAGCAAGAGCCAGATTTATTACCAGCTAAATTTCCAAATTTATTAGTAAATGGTGCTGGTGGTATAGCAGTTGGTATGGCTACAAATATTCCGCCACATAATTTGGGCGAAGTTATAGATGCAGTTTGTGCTTATATTGATAATCATGATATCACGGTTGAAGAGCTTTTTGCTTTAGTACCAGCTCCTGATTTTCCTACAGGTGGTATTATTTTAGGTAGATCAGGTAGTAGATCTGCAGCTCTTACCGGACGTGGTTCAGTTATTGTGCGTGCTAAAACTCATTTTGAAGATATTAACTCTGGTAAGACAGCAATTATTGTTACAGAAATGCCTTATCAGGTTAATAAGGCAAAATTAATCGAAAAAATTGCTGAATTAGTTCGTGATAAAAAATTAGAAGGCATTACTGACTTACGTGATGAATCCAACAAAAAAGGTGTTAGAGTAGTTATTGAGCTTAGAAAAGATATTATTCCTGAAGTAATTTTAAATCAGCTTTTTACCTATACTCAATTGCAGATTTCTTTTGGCGTGAATATGCTGGCGCTTAATAATGGTCGCCCTGAGCAAATGAATTTACGTGATGTGGTTTCAGCTTTTGTTGAATTTAGAGAAAATGTCATCACAAGAAGAACCATCTATTTACTTAATAAAGCTAGAGATCGTGCGCATCTTTTAATTGGTTTAACTTTGGCGGTTGATTCAATAGATGAAGTTGTAGCAACTATTAGAGCATCAAAAGATACTACAGAAGCTAAGCAAAAGCTACTTGCTAAAAAATGGCATGCTGTAGCTGCAGCTAACTTAATTGAATTAGTTGGTGATGCTAAAAATGAAGTTATTGATGGTAAATGTTATCTTACTGAAGAGCAAGTTCAGGCTATTTTAGATATGCGTTTGGCGCGTTTAACTGGTTTAGAGCGTGAGAAACTTGCTAATGAGTTAGTTGAAATTAAAAAAGAAATTGAATTCTTTTTAGAGTTGCTTGGTTCACGTGAGAAAATTCTTAATTTAATGAAAACTGAGCTTACTGAAATTAGAGAAGAATTTGCTACACCAAGATTAAGTCAAATTGATGAGAATGAATTTGAGCATGATATTGAGGATCTTATCCCAGTTGAAGATGTAGTTTTAACTGTAACGGTAGAAGGTTATATTAAACGTGTGCCGCTTTCAACTTATAAAGCGCAGAAGCGTGGTGGTAAAGGTCGTGCTGGTCTTAAAAAAGAAGAAGATGATATTTTAGCTGAAATGTTTGTGGCTTCAACACATAGTCCAGTATTATTCTTTTCTAATTTTGGAAAAGTCTATCGTATGAAAGCTTATAAAATTCCTTTAGCTTCACCAACTTCAAAAGGTAGAGCTTTGGTGAATATTTTCCCATTAGAGAAGAACGAAAAAATTACTAATATTATGCCATTGCCGCGTGATCAAGCAGAATGGGATAATATGAATCTAATTTTTGCAACAGCAAATGGTAATGTGCGTCGTAGTGATATGGATGATTTTAAACGCATCAATGCAAATGGTAAGATCGCTATTAGACTTGATGAAGATGATAGTTTAATCGGAGTGAATTTCTGTAGTGATGCGGATCATGTATTGCTTGCTTCATTACAAGGTAAGTCAATTCGTTTCCCACTTGAAAAATTACGTGTCATTAAAAGTAGAACATCTTCTGGTGTAAGAGGTATGAAGCTTGCTAAAGGTGATAAGGTTATTTCACAAACAATCATAAATGGTACCGAATTTGATAGTGAGCTTAAATTACAATATTTGGCATTAGATAAAGAGTTGCGCACACAGATTAAAGAATCTGCTGATCTTAGTTTAATACCAGAGCAAATTAATGATGCTGCTGTGGATAAAGAAAAATTACATGCTTTAGCTGAATCTGAAGAATATATTTTAAGTATTACTGAAAATGGCTTTGGTAAAAGAACTTCATCTATTGATTATCGTATTACTAACCGTGGTGGTAGTGGAATTATTAATATTTTAACTTCTGAGCGTAATGGCGATGTGGTAGCTTCTTTCCCTGCAAATGATGAAGATGAAATTATCATTATGACGGATAAAGGTAAGCTTATCAGATGTGGAGTTAAAGATATACGTGTTGCAGGTAGAAATACTCAAGGAGTTACTTTGCTGAAAACCGAGAAAGGTGAGAAAGTTGTTTCGGTTGCTCTTGTTCCTGATTCAGGTGAGGATGAAGGTGTTGAGGAGGGTAGCGAAGAGCAAGA
>CAXDRM010000013.1:0-22821 GCA_963991775.1 uncultured Rickettsiales bacterium
GCAAAATTCTTCAGGAAGCTTAGCTATTAAATTAGGTTCTCGAGATGCCCTTCGGTACATTGTTCGACTTTGCTCGCAGCATACTTCGATACGAACTGCATTCTACTCAGCACGATGTTCAGGAAGATTAGCTATTAAATTAGGTTCTCGAGTGAAGCACAGCATAGCTGGGCTTTGTACCGAGAGATCCTTTACAACTTATTTTATTTTTGTGAGCTTGCTATTTTTGTTAGCTAAGCCCGTACAAGCAATTGAGCTAAGTGATTTACCTAAATTTAGATCATTAAAAGTCTCAGAAGCAAATATACGCTCTGGCCCAGGTACTAGCTTTCCAGTAAAATGGGTCTATATTAAAAAACATATCGTACTCGAAATTGTCGATGCTTATGATAATTGGTATAAAATTCGCGATGAAGAAGGGCGTAGCGGTTGGTTGCACAAAAGTTTAGTTAGTCGCAAACGTTTTTTTGTAGTTAAAGTTGAAGGTGCCAAATTATATCGTAATCCTAATGATAATCTCATCACCTATTTTCTCGAACAAGGTATTCGCGGCAAATTAAAAAATTGTCGTGATAAATGGTGTAAGGTTACAGTTGGTAAGGAGAGTGGGTGGGTTTTGAAGAGTAGTATCTGGGGTGTTTATGCCCATGAAACTTTTTAACTAGTGTCTAATGCGCACTTTTCTGAAACAGTTTAGTTTTACTAAAGCTGTTTCAGCAGAGTGGCTCGCCTCACTAGTCAAAAAATGCTCATTTATTATATATAAACTCCGCTTTTTTTACTAGTGAGCTCACCAAAAATTGCATCATTATACACTAGTTAAAAAATAAGAATCGGCAAAAATACAAGCATATTATGTTAATTAAAAACTAACTATTGCCCAAAATTGCATCATTATACATTGTTAATAGTTTAAGGTTCTTGAGTGGCGCGAATGAAATGAGCGTTGTACCGAAAGGCCGGATAGTCTGAAAGTTTTTTTCTAATAAAAATTGCATCATTATACATTGTTAATAGTTTAAGGTTCTTGAGTGGCGCGAATGAAATGAGCGTTGTACCGAAAGGCCGGATAGTCTGAAAGTTTTTTTCTAATAAAAATTGCATCATTATACATTAGTTAAAAAATAAGGATCGGCAAAAATACAGTCACACTATACCGGTTAAAAAAATAACTCAGGCTCATAGCCTATGACAAGTTACGGTAACTGAAACATGATTGATAAAATCTGAAATATTGCCCTTATAATATTTGCGCTTTGGTGCTTGATGTAAAGTTATATCCAATTCTTTAGCTAAATTAACTACAACTTCCATATCATTAAAAAAGCCATTACTCCCAACACCATGTGCATGAATAAAATGTCCTTTAAGGTCACCACCCCATAATACCCCAACTAACTCACCATTGCTATTAACTATAGGTGAGCCGCTATTTCCAGGTCGCACGTTTTTTGAACTTAAAGCTAAATTATTATCACTTACATTCTGTTTAGTTAAATTAACCATGCCAGTTGATACAGAAAAATAACCAGGGTTATTTTTATAATAATCAGGGAAGTAAAGTTGCTCACCATGTTTTAAGTTTTCTAGATTAATAGCTAAAAAATTTTCTTTTGTGGCACCAGAAACTTTCAAAAAACTTAAATCGATATCATCCTTTTTATAGCCACCTAAAAATTTTGCCTCATAAATGATATTAGCATCCTGCACAGTTATTTTCCTGCAACTTTTATTAGCAACATGATGATTGGTTATTACATAATTTGATCCAACAAAACTGCCCGTACCCATAGAGGATAAGATTGATGCATTCCAAAAGACAAGGCTGTAGCATAAAATTATAAAGCCAAGAGTTTTCTTAGCTTTAAAACGCTGCCTAGTTTTTTTTATGATAATAATGAAAATTATAGTTAGAGCTATTACCAGCAAAGAATGAAAAATATAGGTGGTAAAATGAAAAAGAATTAGCTCTATTATTGCGGAAAGCATGCTGCACAATATTTTAGGTTAAATTATCTATAAATAAGATTTTAAATTTTGTCGAGCTGCTTGCTATAGACCTAATTTTATGCTATAATATACGTAACCAAAATTGAGGTCTAATGCATTATAAATGGCAAACAGCAGGGAATCCAAGCAATCCTATAATTGCTTTCTTAGCACCATCTTCGACCGTTAAAGAAGAGGTCATTAAACGCAGGATAGATAGGTTGGTTGATTTGGGCTTCTGTGTAAAGTTTCCTGAATATGCCAATGGTAATATCGTGGCTGAAACCTACAATAAAGGTGCTATAGCTGTTGATGGTCAAACCGGTGCCCAACAAATTATCGAAGCAATCAAAAATGGCTGGGATATAATGCCTCTTATGGGTGGTAAAGGTTTTGAGGTAAAAACGCCTCATATTGTCGAATATTTTAAACATCATCCAGAACATAAAAATAAAAATGTTAGATTTTACGGTTTCTCAAATGCTACCAATGCCAGTATTTTAGAAAGCCATGATATTTGTAGCTATATTTCTACACCCTTTATTCCTGGTAAAACTAGCAAGCCAATACATGAAGATTTAAAATATGTATTCCAAAATGATGAGGTTAAAAAATATGGGCGTAATATAATATATAATCCTGAAAATAAATTAGCTGATGTTAGTAAAACAAAACATTATGCCTTAAATTCAGGTGTGGCTTTTGATCTTATTGAAAAAAATAATATTGATTTACTCAAAGTTAAACCAGGTGAAAAATGGAGTTTAGGTATAGAGGGTCCTTTGCAAAGATTTGCTAGGCAAGATAGGCAAATAAATTACAAATATGTATTTGATAAGTTTTTGGCACATCATCAAGCAAGAGGTACTTTGCCGCAATATATCGAAATGGGTGCTATAACACCTAATATAGCGCGTAATCGTTTTGAGCATGTCCGTTTGTTTCATGATTTGGAAACAGGAGAAGTTTTGGAGAATTCTGAGAATATCAAAAGAATTGTCGATAATAAAGAGTCATTCCAAAAACATTTAAAAGATGTTTACAGAAATTTTACAAATGCTCCAGATGATAAAAAAGCAAAGATGTTAAAAGGTGAAACTAAAGTAGCCTTCTTTCCACAATTGCAAAATTTAGTCGCTAAATATGGTTCATTAGATAATTTATCACTTGATGCAGATGATGCTAAACTAATAATAGCAGGCCAAAATTGGTTAATGCAAAATCAAAAAAATCGTATTGCTGAAATAGCCAAAAAATATAATGTGCCATTAGTGCAAAATGGTCGCTTTGGCCATCATGCTAATTTTGGTGTAGTAAATGCAGGAGATAATTACGTGAATCTTAAGGGTAACAAACTAGTTTTAACTACTGTACCAAGACAGCAAGTTAAACAAAAATCTGGTGATGAGCTTAGATCACAGCATGATTATCGGGCAGAAAATTACCGTAAACATTATCAATCTAAATATCCTGCTCTCACAGGATTGTTAGAGAAATTAGCTTTACATAATCCTGAAAGAAATGTTAATGAAAAACGTCAAACCGCATTTGCGGTTGTTGCATTAGCGACGATATTAACAGCAGGTGCTGTGCTGTCTGGATTTTTTCTACCTTTCTATGCAGTGCCATTATTTGGTATTTTTGCTTTGAATGGATTTATGGTGGGTGCTAATTTATTTGCACAAGCTAAAGATATTGAGCAAGAGAATAAATTACTTGAGCAGAAGCGTTCCTTAGATGATCCTAGCTATAAAAAATTGGTAGCTGAACATAAAGTATCTGAGGCACAGAAAACCAGCTTAGTAAAAATAGTCTCTTCTGTAGCAGCAGCCGGTGTAGCAGTTGTTTCAGTATTTTATTTCCCGATCTTTATGCCAATAATTTTTGGTTCTATAGCAGTGTTAGATTTGATCGGCGCCTCAATTAGTCAGGTTTCTGCTGGAGTCGCAAAAGAAGAGCTTAAGCAATTAGAAAGATTAGAAGAACGCTTTAACTATAGAAGCTTATCAGCCGAAGATAGATCTGAAGCTCAAGATAAGCTTAAAGGTAAATATGAGGAAGTTGAGTTGCCTACAATTTCCACCAAAGGCAAAACAGATCTAGATGAATTATTCAAATCTAGTTGGACTGAAAATTCTATCTAAAAGAATTTTTGCTCCAAATAAGCAATATAGCAATCCACATCCAAATCTTTACCAGTAAGGTTTTTGAGTAATTGATCAGCAGATTTACTATGACCATATTGCTGAATATTAGTTTTTAAAAATTTGATAATATTAGTGAAATTTCCAGCAGCAATTTCTGTTTTATAATTAGGCAAATTGGTTGCAAGTGCGGCTTTAAGTTGGCTAGCATATATGGCACCAAGACTATAAGTAGGGAAGTAGCCCAAACTTCCATCACTCCAATGAATATCTTGTAAGCAGCCATTTTGTGGGTCAGGTGCTTTTAAATGAAAATATTCTTTAACTTTTTGCTGCCAAATTTCTGGGATATCTTTAGTTTCAATTTTTTGATTAATTAAATCCTGTTCAATCTCATAACGCATAATAATATGCAGAGGATAGGTTAATTCATCAGCATCAACCCGAATATAAGATTTTTGTACAAAGTTTATAATTTGATAAAGCTGCGTGCTAGTTAGATTTAGTGAAAAATCTTTATTTAAAATTGGCGAGATAAATTCACAAAATTCGTGAGATCTAGCTAGCTGCATTTCAAAAAATAATGATTGGCTTTCATGTAAAGCGATACCGGCATCTTGGCCAATAGGCTGTTCTAAATATTTTTTTGGTAAATTATTATCATAAGTAGCATGGCCAGCTTCATGAATTAAGCCCATTAAGCTAGAAAGATAGTCAGTTTCTGAATAGCGTGTGGTAATGCGTACATCGCCAAGATAGCCTGTGCAAAAAGGATGGTTACTTGTATCAATGCGGCACCAATTATCTTTTATGCCTAATTTTTTAAGAATTTTTAGGTAAGTATTTTTTTGTGTTGCAGCATCAATTTTAATATTAGGCAATCTAGCCGCAGCTTGTTTAGCAATTACTGTCTCGATAAAGTCTGGCAAAAATTTAGCCAATTTAGCAAAAACTATATTTAATTGTGCTTCGCTTCTACCGGGATCATATTGCTCTAGTAAAGTTTCATAAGGGCTTATGCCAAATTTCTCAGCTTTTAACTGACAAATCTCACGCAGCTCTTTTATCAATTTACTAAAATATTTATCAAATAAAGGATAATCATTTTTCTGTTTTGCTTCAGCCCAAATAAATTCAGTTTTAAGACAAAGCGCATCATAGTTTTTTTTGAGCTTAGTTGGAATGGCATTAAGCTGGGCAATTTTATGTTCCATCAAATATAAATTGCGTTGCTCATGCTCATTTAATTCGTTTGGGTCAAGATCAGCAATTAACTTGTTAACTGTGCTATTATTAAGCGTTTGATCAGTAAGCTCATAAATTAACTTTAATTGTTTCTCGCGAACTATATAGCCATCTTTAGGCATCATAGTTTGGTAATCCCAGCTTAAAATGCTTGAGATGCGCGACAAATTATAATATTTGGCAAAGATAGCGCAAAGCTGCTTATATTCCTTCATGAGATTTTCCTACAGCTTCACTAATAATTTTATAACCATCAGCTTTTAAGAGCTTAACTAAATCTTGATTTATTTTTTTAGGCAAAGACATACCTTGATAAATCAATGCCGAATAGATCTGGATGAGATTAGCTCCTAACTTAATTTTGTGATAAGCATCATGCGCATTGCTAACTCCGCCAACCCCAATGATAGGAATCCTGCCACGTAAAATTTTATAGGCAGCAGCAATTTTTTGGTTAGCTAATTCTGCTAAAGGTTTACCACTCAAACCGCCAATAATTTCTTTATGTTCAGCTTTTAGTTCATCTGGTCTTGAGATAGTAGTGTTACCAATAATCAGAGCATCAATCTTATATTTTAAAGCAATAGCGCAAATATCATTTAGCTCAGTTTCGCTTACATCTGGAGCAATTTTTAAGAAGATGATTTTTTCTTGTTTAGTTGTCTCATTAAGTAGATCTCTTTTGCGTGAGATTTCGCGGATAAAATTATTTAGAGTTTCCTTTTTTTGTAGATCCCGCAGGTTAGGGGTATTTGGCGAGGAAATATTAATAGTTAAATAATCACCATCTTCATAAAAATATTCAAGTAATTCTAAATAATCTGCTAGGTCAGATTCAGTGCTTTTATTTTTACCAATATTAATGCCCAGAATTTTATCGCTCTTATTAGCAGATTTATTAAATAAGCTTTTGAAATATTGTTTACCTTTATTGTTGAAGCCCATGCGATTGATAATTGCTTGTTCTTTGCTAAGTCTAAATAATCTTGGTTGTGGATTACCTGACTGAGCTTTAGGCGTAACTGTGCCAAATTCTAGAAAACCAAAAGCAAATTTACTAAGATTTTTTATACATTCAGCATTTTTATCAAAACCTGCTGCAAGTCCTATGGGTGAATTAAATTCTAAGCCTGCTACTTTGCAATGTAATTCAGCAAAATTCTGCTGCTTGGCTGCAATTATTAAATTATTTTTGAGTAAAAAAATTGCCAGATTATGCGTTGTTTCAGCGTTAAGCAGAAATAAAAATCTTTTGTAGAAGTTAAATAGGCTCATTATTAATTGAAAATATAAAAAAATTGCTATAGCAATTAGTTTTTAATAAATCAGAATAATTATGCGTAAAAAGCAAGTAATTGCAATTCTAACTTTCTGCATCTTAACACCGCAGCTTCTAGCAGCAGATTCAGTGCAAAATTCGCAAGAGATTAAAACAAAGATTGTAGAGAATAAAGTTGAGGCAGAGGCTGGTTTATCTACAAAAACTAAGAGAATCCTTGATGATATCTATAAATATCAGCAAAAAAAATATCAGAAAAAAACTGAAAGACGTTATCTTACCGTAGGTGATCCGCTGGATGATGACTTTATTAATTTAGAAGATTATGAAACTAAAGAAACCAGCCGTCCCCAATTTGATCTTGAAATAAAATCACCTGGCAAAAAATTGCAAAAAAAATTCCAGATGCAGGATGAAGCTTATGTTGCATTGATTTCTGGTCAATATGAAATAGCAATAATCCTTTATCAAAAGATTCTTGATAAATATCGCAATGATGAAACTGCAATGATTGGTTTAGCTTCTGCCTATCATAGATTAGGTGAAGTTGAAGAGGCAAGAAATATCTATGCTAGAACAGTGGCGCTTTATCCAGAAAATATTAATGCAACGAATAATTTTTTAATTTTAGTGGCAGAAGAATCTCCACAAGAGGCTTTGCGTGAATTCTTACGCATTGATTCAGTCTCAACAGATAATGCCATCTTAAAGGCGCAAATTTCTTATATTTATTTTTTGCAAGAAAATTTCAATCAAGCGTTAATTTATATACAGCAAGCTTTAGATGTAGATAAGGGCAATCCACGCTATGTTTATAATAAAGCTATAATTATGGATAATTTAGGTTTAAGAAAAGATGCGTTAAGATTATATCGCAAATTATACGCGGCAAAATCTTATATTATGTTAGGAATATCTCAGCAAGCTTTGCAGAACAGAATAATGGAAGTTAAATAATAATCTGATAGGTAGGTTTTATGAATTACGAAGAAATTTTAGATCATATTTTTTTCTGTACTGAAAAGAAAAATGTTTCAGATATTTTATTATCGCCAAATCTACCGCCAGCTTTGCGTATTTCAGGAGAATTACGTTACATCTCAGAAGATAAATTAAGTGCAGATGATATTACTGCCTTATTACATCTTACCATGAATGATTATCAAAAAAATTATTATGCGCAAAATTTAGAACTTGATTATGCTTATAATCATCAAGGTAATAGACGTTATCGGATTAATGCTTTTACAACTATTAATGGAGCTGCTGCTGCTTTTCGTAAGATATCTGCAGCTATTCCTACTGTTGAAGAAATTGCCGCACCTGAAATTATTGTGAATCTAGCTAAGCAAGAGCATGGTTTGATCTTACTTACTGGTCCTACAGGCTCAGGTAAATCAACTACTCTTGCAGCTATTATTGAATATATTAATCAAAATTATGCTAAACATATTATTACTATTGAAGATCCGGTTGAATATGTCTTCCATTCGAAAAAGTCGATAATTAATCAGCGTCAATTAGAGTCAAATACGCGTTCATTTCCTGTGGCTCTTAAAAGTGCTTTGCGTGAAGATCCGGATGTAATCATGGTTGGTGAGATGCGTGATCCAGAAACTATTCGTCTAGCTCTTACTGCTGCAGAAACAGGGCATTTAGTTTTATCTACTTTACATACTAATACAGCGCATGAATCAATTAATCGTATCGTTGATGTATTTCCTGAAGGGGCGCGTAAATTAGCAGTTTCATTGCTTTCTTCTTCGTTGCTTGGGGTGGTATCACAAAGATTAGTAAAATCAAAAGTTGGAGATGGCAGAGTTCCTTTGCATGAAGTATTGGTTGCAACGAATGCAGTTAAAAATTTAATTAAAGAAGGGCAGGTGTCGCAAATTTTCTCAATGATGCAAGTAGGTTCAAAATTTGGTATGATTACTTTGCAAGATAGTATTAAGCAGGCCTTATCTCGTGGTTTGGTTGATCATGAAGAGGTGGCACCTTTAATTGTAGAAAATTAATTCAGCCTTATTATAATGCTGTTTAAAACTTATGGCAGTACAGCATTTTATAGATGTAGATCAGTTAGACTTAAAGCAAATTGAAAAAATCTTTGCATATGCAACTGATTATGCCCAAAACCCTCATTCAGATTCACTAAGAAATAAAAGATTAATCAATATCTTTTTTGAGAATTCTACCCGGACTCGTTCTTCATTTGAAATTGCTGCTAAAAATATGTCAGCAGCTGTAATTAATATCAATGTAGCAAGCTCCGCTCTTAAAAAGGGTGAATCAGAAAAAGATACGCTACAAACTTTGGCAGCCATGCATCCAGAATTTATCACTATTAGACATGGTGAAGCTGGTAGTGTAGCAAAATTATGCACTCATTTAGCTGATGCTATAGTTATTAATTCTGGCGATGGTGCGCATGCCCATCCCACTCAGGCTTTAATAGATGCTTTTACAATTTTCACTGAAAAAAAATTTCAAACCCTTGATGATTTTAAAAAGCTTAAGATAGCTATTTGTGGTGATATTATAAATAGTAGGGTAGCCCGCTCAAATATAAAATTGCTTGGCCTTTTGGGTGCGCAACTTAATTTAGTAGGGCCAATCACGCTTTTGCCACAATATACAGATTTCGCCGCACAAAAATTTATAGATCTAAAATCTGGTTTAAAAGAGGTTGATGTAATTATGGCTCTAAGAATTCAGCGTGAGAGAATGCAAAGCTGTTTCATTACCTCTATGTCAGATTTTTATAAAACCTATGGTATTACTGAGCAAGCCTTAACCTATGCAAATAAAGATGCGATAGTTTTACATCCTGGTCCAATGAATCGCAATGTCGAGATTTGTGAGGCCATAGCAGATGATCGTTCAGTTTGTAAAGCTCTTGATCAAGTAAAAAACGGTATCGCCATTAGACAGGCAGTTTTAAGATTTTTATCAGAATAAGGAGGAGATCTCATTCTTCTAATTAGCTCAAGATTTAGTCATAAAAAAAGCCCTCCAAGAAAGTAAAATCCAGAAGGGCTTATATTTTATAAGTTGCTTAAAGCTTATTAATTAAGCAGCTTTATTTTGTTTAGCTAGACTAGCTGCATCGATGCCACAAATAGTAGAGCATAATTTAGCTGCTACTAAATATGGATCAGAATTTGAGCCAGGTCTTCTATCTTCAAGATAACCATAACCTTTTAATTGTACCGGTTGTGGAATACGAATAGAACAACCACGATCTGCCACTCCTGATTTAAAAGTATTTATATCACAAGTTTCATGATCACCAGTTAATCTTTCACCTAATTTATCACCATATATAGCAATATGTTCTTTATGCTTATCAGCAAGTGCTGCAATAGCATCATCAATAGCCTGACTACCTGTTTTAGGATCTCTGGTTGCATTAGTTGAAAAATTAGTATGCATACCTGCGCCATTCCAATCACCTTTGATCGGTTTATTGGCAAAAGAAATAGTATAGTCATATTCTTCAGCAATTCTTTGTAGTAAATATCTACCGAACCAAGTATGGTCTGCAATATTTAAAACCCCTGCATCTTCATTATCAATACCACGATAACCAATTTGAAATTCCCATTGGCCTGGCATTACTTCTGCATTTAAGCCATAATATAAAATGCCTGCTTCAATACATCTTTCAGCATGCTCTTCAGCTAATTCTCTACCATAAATCGCATCTGCTCCAACACCGCAATAGTAAGGTCCTTGTGGTTCAGGATAGCCTTTTTCAGGGAAGCCAAGCGGTCTATTATCAGCGAAAACAGTATATTCTTGTTCAAAGCCAATCCAAGGATCTTGTTCAGCTGCACCGGCATCTAATATTTTACGTAATTTAGCTCTTTGATTGGTAGCATGCGCTGTTCCATCTGGATTAAATACTTCACACATTACCAAGAAGTTACCAAAACCACGCATTGGATCTTCTACGAAGTTGACTGGTCTAAGTAGACAGTCAGAATCATCACCTGATGCTTGGTTGGTAGATGATCCATCGAAGCTCCATTCGGGAAAATCTTCTAACTTAGGATCTTCAGAAAAATTAACTACTCTAGCTTTAGAACGTAGCGTTTGAGTAGGGTTAGTACCGTCTAACCAAATATATTCAGCTAATTTTATGTTGCTCATATGACTTAATGTTGGGTTATAAGTCGCTGATTATATTGGCTTATTATGCAATATCAAGGCTAAATTAATATTTTTTTATTATTGTTTTTCTACCAAAGGTTGCAATAAATTCTTGGCTAGTTTGTAATTTTTTAGCTTCAGCTGCTGAAGTAAAATTGCCTAGAATAACTTTGGTAAGATTTTTGCCAAAAGGTTTTAAGCTAGATGTCCCATATTTCTTTGCTTCTTTAGCTAAATTCTGAGCATTCTTATATTTCGAGAAAATACCTAGCTGGATATAATATTTACCCGGTTTTGCTTTTGCTTTTTGAGGTTTTTGATGAATTTGTGGAGCAGGAGATGCAAGCTCTTCAGCTACTTCATTAAACATAGATTTACTTTTTAAAGAATCATCATTGCTGATATTTTTGCGTTTTTTAGGTAATTGATTTTGCTCATAAGTAAATTTACGATTATGCACTTTATCATAACCTAAGCTATCGCGATCTAAAATTGATATAGGTACATTATATGGGTCTAGCTGCCATTCATTGGTGCGTACAGAAAGAGTTGGGTTTTCAGTAGCAAGAGCAGCTTGATTAATTTCATAGCTATTTTCTTCTTCTCGCTTAATTGGTATTTCTGGAGCTAAGATTTCCTCTTCTGCAATGATGACTTCATTAGCTGCATTAATTGCTATTGCTTCAGTTTCAATTAGCTCAGTTGCTGTTGCTGTGTTGCTACTATCCTCATTTGCAATAATGTCGCTAATTAGTGATTTTTCAGCTTCAGCATCAGTTACTATAATATTTTGTGTATTAACTGGAGCTTGATTAGTAATATTTTCTACATTATTCGCGCTAGAAATAGTTGCTAAGCTAATGGTGGCAATTTTAACTGATTCTGGTTTGCTTGTTGGTATAGCAATTTCTTGAGGTTGATATGTTGCCACAGCAACAGTTTCGCTAATTGTTTGGTAATTAAGATCTGTACTTTGCTGGCTTTGCGGTTTTTCACTTACTACAAAACTCGATAATTTTTTTTGAAGATTGTGTTCAGCAGTAATATTTGCCTGCACATTAGGCATTATATGACTAAGCATATTAAGCTCTTCTTGTTGTTTTTGGCGTTCTTTTTGTGTGGTTAATAATAATCCGAGTAAGGCTTTTTCTTGATCATATCTATAAGGGTAAGGCTTTGCCTTAGGTTGTGCTATTTTAATCTTCCAGCCTAAAATTTCGCTAAGTCCTAATTTAGTTTGTTTGGTTAAAATATTAGCTGAGATATTGGCATTATAGCTTTTTTGTGGTTTAGCTTTAGGTAGTTCATTTTCAAGATGGGCTAGAGTAATGCTTGGGTTTTCGCGTGGAATATATGCTAAGATAAGTAGTTTTTTTACTAGATTAGTTTCGCGAATTTTTTCTAAATTGAGAGTTGCTTTTTCCTCTTTAAATACCGCTTTAAAATCAGTGTCTTGCTTGGAGGTTTTAGTTGCAATTATAGCATCAGATGCTTCTAAGCTATCTTGATCATTTGTAGTAATATCTGCAGCTTGGTTTGCTCTTGAAGGAATAGCAAAATGATCATTTTTAAATTCTGGTTTTGCTTCTTCAGCTATTTCATTCTTATCTTTTTTTTCTAGAATATTAAAAGGAATAGCCGCAATAGATTTACTAGTCTTTTTAATTACATTACTTGCTGCAGGTATATTACCGGCTGGAGAAGGATTAGCACTATTTGCTATATTGAAGCTATCTTGAGTAGTTGGTAATTTAGAAGATGCTGTTTCACTTTGTTGAAAATTAGGATCATTTAAAATGGTTTTACTGGCAAAAGGGTTAAAGGCCGCAGCAGCTGATTGCTCAGCAATAATTTGTTCTTCTGACTCAGCTATGCTTTGCTCTTTATTAGTTTCTGCAGCTGCTGCGGCTTCAGTCTCAGTAATGCTGACAATATCAGTTTTAGCTTCTTGCGTTTCTTTTGTCGCCGGAGGGTTATCTTGCTGAGCTAGATTAGTTGTTTTGCTAACTGCAATAGTTTTGGGCTCTATAATGATTTCTTTAGGAGTAGTTTTTAAGCTGCTAGTAATAATATTATTATTTTTTAAACATAGACCGTCATTTATTTTAATTTGTGCATCATGATTAATACATGGAAAATTTGCTACTTCGATAATTTGTGTTTTTTCTAAAACATTTTCTTTGCCAAAGCTAAATGCAAGATTTTTCTTTTGTTGCAGTGCCTTTAATGCTGTAATTTGTTGTTCTAATTTATTAGTAAGATTAGCTTCAGGATATTGTTTAACAATCTTAAGTAGGATATTAAGCTCTTCAAGGCCAGCATTAGGATGATTATCTATTATTAATTCTGTTGCTGCATAATTTTTAACTGACAGGCTGTATTTGAAAAAATTTAGGTCATCCTTATAAATTAAATTTTGCGCCTGTTCACTAGCTAAGATGTTGGCAAAAATTTCGCTGTTTTTACCTTTTAAAGCGCGATGTATAGCGCTAAAATTTTGAAAATCTAATAAATCAACACGAGCATTTGTAGCAATTAAGAGTTTTACAATGTCTGGATTATTTTGTCTGATTGCTAAATGTAGCGCGGTACTACCTGCAATATTTTGTATGTTAGGATCGGCATTATAAGCGAGCAGTAATTCAACCAGTTCAACATGGCCTAACATACTAGCCTGCATTAAAGGAGTTTGTTGATTATTATCTGCCGAATTAGGATTAATCCCTGCTTGTAACAAAGCTTCTATTTGTTTTGGTGAATTGCTGATTACCGAATTCATCAAGCGATTTGCCTGAGCATTTAATGCAAAAAAACAAAGGATAAGACAATAAAGAAAGCTGCGCACAAGAGCTAAAATATAAATTTAAAATCTGGGAGTATTTCCATTGAGTTTTACTATAAGTATGATAAATAAAAAAGCAAATATAAGCGGCCCATATCTTGAAATTATTTCTTATCAGTTTTTTGTTTCTATCCTTTACTAAAGCTGCTTCGGCAGATTTGCGTGCTTACTTAGAAGATACTTTAAAATATAATCCTGAAATTAATCGTGCTTATCAAAATTACTTAGAGTTTTCTGCAGCGCGCTATGAAGCTTATGCTGAATATTTACCACAAGCAGATTTTACCTATCAAAAATTTGATTTAGAAATTGATAATACAGCAGATAATATTGCTGATAATTTTGATATTGAGCAGCAAGATCTTGCTGTGACGCAGAAAATTTTTGAAGTTGGTAGTATCAAAAAAATTAATTCTGCATTATTGCTACGTCAGCAAAAGAAATTAGAATTTCATCAAGTAATAGCGGATAATTTTATTAATGTTGTTGAATTAGCCCTAGAGTTAGATAGTAATCTGAAAAGAATCTCTTTTTTGGAAGCAAATCTTAAATTATTAAATGAGATAAAAAAAGTTTCGCAGCTTAAATTTAAAAATGGTGTAGAAAGTAACTTAGATTATTTGCAAGCACAAACTGAATATTTGGCTGGCCAGAGTGAGTTACTAACTGCGCAAAAAGATGTGCAAATTTTACGTGCTGAGTTTTTGGAATTAACTACTAAATCCTATCTTGTATTTGAGGTTCCTAACTCTTTAACCAATATAGCTGATCAAGAAACTTTTGCAGCTGAGCTATTAGAAAATAATCTTGAGTTAAGGGCTGTAGAGCTAGATAAGAAAATCAGTAAAAATTCAGCCTATATTGCCAGTAAGGATTTTTTTCCAACTGCTGAATTATTTTGGAATAGATCAAAAACTGATGGAGCATTTTCTTTTTTTAATAATAATGATCAAGAAAATACTGAGACTACTTATGGGGTTCAGGTTAGTTTACCATTATTTCGTTCTGGGGCAACTATCTCACAAAAAGTGCAGGCTAAGCGCAGCTATTTAGCAGCAGGTTTTACTTTAGAGCAGATAGAAAGAGATTTGCAGCAAAGATCTGTAGCTCTTTACGAGAATATCAGAGTTAATAAAGATATTACTGCTACAAGGAAAGAGCAGTTAAATTTTGCTGAGCAATCTCTTACTGCTGCTAAGACAAGCTATGATATAGGTAGTACAGATATTATTAATCTTTTAGATGCTCAGCGTGCTTTCCTTGAAGCGGAATTTCAATTAGTGCAAGCTGCAAATGCAGAAAAATTAGATAGTTATAATTATCTTTATTTAAAGGGCCAATTATTGCCTCAATATTTTCAAATTGAGCTTGATTCTATTTTTGGAAAAACCTATTAATCTATACATAAATTTTATTAAAAATTATGAAAGAAAGTCGAGACGCGCTTAATGCTCTAAATAATTTAATCTCTGAAAATTCGATGAGTTTAAATAATAAATCTAATTCTGAATTAGAAGCTAAGCATGAAGGTGATTTAGGCGGAGAAAATATCGATGATGGTCAAATTTTAAGTCTTAATAAAAAAGTAGCAGATATAGATATTACTGAAGATCTAGATAGTCAGGCAGAAAATCCCGCAGCTGAGCAGCAGCAAGAAGATACTCTAAGTGAATTTTCGATTGAAAAGCTTTTAGAAACAGAATTAGAAATTGACGAGAATTTGCAAGTTCCACAGGAGAGTGATATTGCTGAGCAAGCTCTTACAGTAGAGCAGGGGCAAAATGAACAGGCAGAAGAATGGGAGAAGGTTGTTAAAACTGAGTTAGCAGATTTTGCTAATCATAATGTTGCTAATAATGCAGCTGATTTAGAAGCTGATAAATTAACTCGTAATGTTAATCTGGATGAAGATTTTGGCATCTCAGAGAATGTTTCTAGCTCTGCTAAGTTAAGCTATGATTATAGTAAGGATATTAATAATGATCCTTTAGCTGAAACTAATGATTATCAGCCTGATGAATCTGCTTCAGAAGTTGAAGCATTTGAAGATATGGTTGGCTCTTTAGATCAAATTAAAGATGAGTTGCATGATTTGGATTCTAAAGCCAAAGAAGAATTAGCAGCTAATTCTGAGCTCATTTCAGCTGTTGCTAAATCAAGTGCTGAAGATGCATTAGCAGAATTAAGAGCTGAGCTTGCTAAGAAGCAAGAAACTAAATTAGCTACAGCTTCACCTCTTGAGGGTTTTATAGCTGACATGATTAAGCCCATGCTAAAAGAGTGGTTAGACCAAAATCTTCCTGCCATTGTCAGAAAAGTTGTGCAAAAAGAAATCTCCAAATTAACTCAAGATTAATTGCTAACTTTTAAAAAAATCTTCAATAATCTGCAGATAGATTTTTTCTAAAATTTCTAGATCAGCAAGAGCAATATGTTCATCAATTTGATGAGCAGTTTTATTAATTAAGCCGCATTCTATAGTGGGACAAATATCTTTAATGAATCTTGCATCTGAAGTACCACCAGTAGTGCTAAGTACTGGGTTAAGGCCAGTAACTTTCTCGCAAGCATGTTGTACTAAAGAAGCATATTCTCGATTATTATTATAAAATGATTCACCACTTACTTTATAAGTTAAATTATGTTTGGGTAAACAACGTGCGCAAGTATCAGTAATTAATTCGATTAGATCTTTGCTTTGATATTCGCTACTAAAACGAATATTAAATTTTGCACGTGCAGTTTCTGGGATCACATTTGTCGCGGGATTAGCAACATCAAAAGAAGTAATCTCTAGATTTGTTGGATCAAAAAATTCATTACCATGATCAAATTGATGATCAGTTAGTAGATTTAGTAATTTTACTAAGGCAGTTATAGGGTTTAATGCATTTTCTGGATAGGCTACATGGCCTTGTTGACCATATACTTCTAACTCAAAATTTACACTACCGCGCCGGCCAATTTTGAGCATTTCGCCAATTTTGCCAGGGTTAGTTGGTTCGCCAACAATACATAAAGAGATTTGTTCATTACGCTGTTTTAGCTCTTCAACCATTTTTACAGTTCCATTAATGCTAATATCTTCTTCATCACCAGTAATAATAAAACTAAGTGAATCATTAAAATTAGGATTATTTTCTAAGAATGTTTTTACTGCGCCAATATAAGCAGTGATAGCACATTTCATATCAACTGCTCCCCGACCATAAAGTTTGTTGTCACGAATAGTTGCAGTAAAAGGTGGGCTGTGCCATTTAGTTTCATCTCCTGCTGGTACTACATCAGTATGTCCAGCGAAAGCTAAATTTTTGTTACTATTACCTAATTTTGCATAGAAATTTTGAATGGTAGGGTAACCAGCTTCACTAAAAGGCATTAATTCAGCATTAAAGCCTAATTTTTCTAATTCAGTAATTAATAAAGCTATAGCTCCATCATCTTCTGGAGTTACAGATTTTTTATTAATTAAATTTTGGGCTAAATTAAGCGCATATTCTGACATTATTAATCACGCAATAATTCATTAATTGAGGTTTTAGCTCTGGTACCTGCATCGACTTGTTTTACAATTACAGCGCAATAAAGGCTTGGTTTAGTTGGGTCTTGATTAGGTAATGAACCTGCTACTACCACAGAATAAGGTGGTACTTTGCCATAGCTAATCTCACCTGTCGCGCGATTAACAATTTTGGTTGATTTACCTAAATAGACACCCATAGAAATTACTGAGCCTTCACCGACAATTACTCCTTCAGCCACTTCTGATCTAGCGCCAATAAAACAATTGTCTTCAATAATGACAGGATTTGCTTGTAAAGGTTCTAACACTCCACCAATACCTGCGCCGCCAGAAATATGACAATTTTTACCAATTTGCGCACATGAACCAACAGTTGCCCAGGTATCAACCATAGTGCCGCTATCTACATATGCTCCTAAATTTACAAAGCTAGGCATTAATACGACATTTTCTGCAATGTAAGAACCATATCTTACCACACAGCCTGGTACAGCTCTAAATTTTGCTGCAGCAAAATCTGCCTCTTGCCAATTTTGAAATTTAGAAGGTACTTTATCATACCAATGAGCTCTGCTGCCTGGCTCTTGAGGAGCTCCTTCATAAAGTGACATATCATTGGTTCTAAAAGAAAGTAAGATAGCTTTTTTAGCCCATTCATTTACTTGCCATTCATTACCTTTTTTTTCAGCAACACGTATGTTACCAGAGTCAATTTCATTTAAGGTTTGGGCAATATCTGCTTTAACCTGATTATCTTGCCAATTAACTTCATCTTTTTTCTCCCAATAATTATTAATTAATGCTTCTAATTTGCTCATTTTTGTGCTATTTTTTGTTGGAACATCATTATATAAATTTCTGGGTATCTGTAAAGATGATTATCACTTGTGAAAAATGTAGTACAAAATTTGCGCTTAGTGATGAAGAGGTTGCTAAAATCAATAGTAGCGGGCGTATTCTAAAATGTGGTAATTGCTATCATATGTGGTTGGCAATTAAATCGCCTAGTGATGGGCTATTAGAAAATGTCTCGCATGAGCCAACAGATCAAAATCTTATCGAAGAAATTAAAGATAATCAGACTGCGCTAACCTTATTAAATGTAGCACCTTCATCACCAATTGCTGATTATTTTACTATTGCAGCTTTGCCAACTTTTTTAAAGATTAGCTTTTATAGTCTAATTTTTTTAGCGTTATTTGCTCTAATGATTGTTAAAAAAGAAACACTTTTAGATAATATGTTGCTTAGACCTTTTATGCATTTAGTAGGGCTTACTAAAACTGAAGGTTTGCAGTTTGAAAAAGTTACTATTTCAAAAGATTCTTTAGCTTTTGGTAAAGCTTTAATCATTTCTGGCTATGTAGTTAATAAGTCAGAAAATGATTTAATCATTCCTGATATTCGCATTCAATTTTTAGATGAGCAGGGCGAAGTAATGAAGGCAGTAACACATAATTTGCCGGTGCAGATTTTAGCATCTGGTGAGCAAACTAAAATTGCCAATAAGATTGGCGATTATCCTCGCGGTGCTCATACTATTATTTTGGATATTGGTAACTATCTAGAATTCGTGTTATTATAAATTGTACAGATTCATCAACGCATTTTGGCCCTTCGGTACACGCCTGCGGCCCACTCAGGAACCTAAATGCTTAAAGCGGTTCTCGAGTGACGCGAATAAAATGAGCGTTGTATCGAGAGATCCCTTAATAAGCTATATAGGTTTTTTTTTCCACAATTTACGTTACCAAGATTTAATTAGCTGTTTATCTTCCTTTAACTGATTTTATAATTTAAAGTGCTGTGTAACTTTAAAAGATTAAATAATGAAAATTTTATTAGTAGAAGATGATAAAGATGTAGCAAATTTTATCATGAAAGGCCTTACTGAAAAAGGTAATGTGGTAGATCATGCTGCTGCTGGAAAAGATGGTTTGTTTTTAGCAAGCACTGGAGATTATGAGGTTATTATTTTAGACCGTATGTTGCCAGAAATAGATGGCTTAAAAATTGTAAAAACCATACGTGCTTCTGGTAATTTAACCCCAGTATTAATTTTAAGTGCACTTGGTGATGTAGATGATAGGGTAAAAGGTCTTGCTATGGGCGGTGATGATTATTTAGTAAAACCTTTCGCTTTTTCAGAATTACTTGCGCGTATCGAAGCATTAGTCAGAAGAAGTTCAGGCTCTGAAGAGCATCAAGTTGAATTGCAAGCTGCAGATTTAACTTTAGATCTACTATCACGCAAAGTAACACGTGGTGACCAGGCCATCGAATTACAATCACGTGAATTTAAATTATTAGAATATATGTTGCGTCATAAAGGTCAGGTAGTGACACGTACTATGCTGCTTGAAAATGTTTGGGATTATAATTTTGACCCGCAAACTAATGTGATTGATGTGCATGTTAGTAGGTTACGTAATAAGATAGATAAGGATTTTCCAAAACAAATCATTAAAACTATCAGAGGGGCGGGTTATATTATCGATGCTTAATAAATTAGCATTAGGCTCAGCAAAAAACCATTCCACAAATTTACGTAAGCAGTTAAAACAGCGTCGTTATGTAGATAGCTCTAGTTTTAAGATGGCAGTATTATTTGCCGTTTTACTTGGTGTGGCTGCCTTAATTTTAGTATATTTTATCTATTCATATTCTAAAGGAATGTATATTAGCCAAGATATGGTGGTTATATCTTCTGAAGTATATGAAAGAATCATTATTTTTGGCATTTTAAGCATCATTGCTCTTAGTTTGGTAGTAGTAATTAGCTTTATGCTTAGTTGTTTTGTAGTAGAGCGCATCAATATAATTGCTGGTACAGCTGAAGATATTATGTCTACAGGAGATCTTTCACGACGTATTTCTATTGATACTAAATGGGATGATCTAAGTAATTTAGCAGATATTTTAAATCAGCTTTTTGCTCGAATTGAACATTCTATGGAAGATGTGCGCAGAGTATCAGATTCTATAGCGCATGATTTGCGTACTCCTCTCACTAGATTAAAAAACTCTCTTGAAGAAACTAAAGGGCAGCAAAAAATTACTAGTTCTGATTTAGAAAAAAGTATAGTTGCTACAGATCAAATACTTGCTAGTTTTAATGCATTGCTTCGTATTACCAATATCGAAAAAGGTAAAAGACATAGCAAATTTACTAGCTTTGATCTTAGTTCAGTTATTGAAGATATAGTTGAATTATATGAGCCTATCGCTGATGAAAAACAAATTAGCATTACCACAGAATTAGCTCCTGCTAATATCAATGCTGATCGCGATCTAATCTTTCAAGCTATTGCAAATATTCTTGATAATGCACTGAAATTTACTCCCCAGCAAGGCACGGTTAACTGTTTGGTAGAAGTTAAAAAACATGTAGTTATTCTTACCATAAGCGATTCAGGTTGCGGTATAGCTGAAGAGCATCTTGATAAAATCTTTGCTAGATTTTTTCGAGCAGAAAAAAATCGTAAATCACCAGGTAGTGGTTTAGGTTTAAGTTTAGTATCGGCTATTATCAAATTACATAATGCTAAGATCAGAGTTTATAATAACCCAGATCAAGGTTCGAGCTTCACCATAGAATTTGCCAAATGTTAAAGAAAAAAATTGCAATTATAGGTTCAGGAATTTCTGGTATGTCAGCTGCTTATTTTTTGCAACAAGCAGGTCATGAAATTACCTTATTTGAAAAAAATGATTATATAGGCGGTCATTCACGAACCGTGTCTGCGCAAGTGGCTGGAAAAGATATACCGGTAGATACAGGCTTTATCGTTTATAATGAACAAAATTACCCGCTTTTAACTAAATTATTTGCACATCTTCAAGTAGCTACTCATGCTAGCGATATGTCTTTTGGTATTTCAATTAATGATGGCTGGCTAGAATATGGAACCAAAGCTTTAATTAATATTATTGGTCAAAAAATTAATTTAGTCAGACCAGATTTTTGGCGCATGAATCGTGATATTTTATTTTTTAATAAGAATGCTGAGCAATATTTGCAATCTGATTTAACCCTTGGTGAATTATTGGATGAGATGCAGCTTGGTGAATGGTTCAGAAAATATTATCTCTTGCCGATGGGTGGTTCAATTTGGAGCACGCCAACTAGTGAGATGCTTAATTTTCCTGCTAAGACTTTTATTCAATTTTTTAAGAATCATGGTTTGCTGACGGTTAATCAACAGCCTAAATGGCGTACTGTAATTGGTGGGAGTAAAAATTATGTAAAAAAATTAACCGCAAATTTTGCTCAGCAGATTAGGCTTAATACGCCTATCACTTCGGTGACTAGAGCTGCAAAAGCTGTAGAGGTTAAGCCAGAAGGGCAACCAGTAGAATTATTTGATGAAGTTATATTTGCTAGCCATGCGGACCAAACCTTACATATGTTTGAGAATCCTACTGAGGAAGAAACAAAACTACTTAGTGCTTTTAAATTTTATCCAAATCAAATGTATTTGCATAAAGATTTAAGTTTAATGCCGCGCAATAAAAAATGCTGGTCAAGCTGGGTATATTTAAGTAAAGAACGCGACGATCAAAATCCAGCTGTAAGTCTAAGCTATTGGATGAATAATTTGCAACCGCTTGAAACAGAGCAGCCCATTATTGTAACTTTAAACCCAGCTAAGGAAATTGCAGAGGAAGATATTTTTGATCATTATGAATTTCATCATCCGGCTTTTTCTAAAGAGGCTATTGCTGCTCAACAACAAATTGATGAAATACAAGGTAAAGATAGAATCTGGTTTTGTGGAGCTTATTTGCGTTATGGCTTCCATGAGGATGGTATTTTAAGTGCAGCTAAAATTATGGCTAAAATGCAAATTGATTTGCCATGGCAATAAAGATTCTCGAGGCACAGGTTTTTCACAAAAGATACAAACCTCGAGAAAATAGCTTTAACTATAAGGTTGATTATTTGCTCTTGGATTTAGCTAAATTACCTAAGAAACAACAGAAGCTTAGTGGTTTTTCACTGGTAAATTTTTCTGGTAAAAAACATGGTAAGCGTGATGGTGCAGATTTAAGCATTTGGGTTAAAGAACTTTGTCAAAAACATAATATAGATGAACCACAACGGATTAGTCTGCTTACTTTGCCCGAAATTTGTGGCTGGGTATTTAATCCAGTCAGCTTTTATTATTGTTTCGATAAACAAGATAAGCTTTATCTGGTTTTAGCTGAAGTAAATAATACCTTCAAAGAAACCCATACTTATTTATGTCATAAACAGGATTTTAGCGAGATAGATAAAACTGATATTTTAATTGCAGATAAGGTTTTTCATGTTTCGCCTTTTTATGAAAGAAAAGGTTCATATAAATTTCGTTTTGCATATCAAAAAAAACAGCTTGCTATATGGATTGATTATTTTGATTTAGCAGGCAAGCTTGAATTAAAAACTTCGGTGATAGGTAAGTTGGAAGAACCTAATTTGCGTAAGAAAATCAGCTTATTATATGGTTTAGTTTTTTATAATTTGCGTGTCTTATTTTTGATTCATTTTCAGGCTTTGCGTTTAGTGCTTAAGCGCATCAAATATATAGCTAAACCGGACCAGAAAAAGCCCAAATACTCAGTTACAAAAAATTAATTTGTTTGCAAATAGATATCCACTACA
>CAXDRM010000014.1:0-22487 GCA_963991775.1 uncultured Rickettsiales bacterium
CCACAAACTATTACTAAAACTACAAGTAATATAGATAATAGTGCAGTGATTGCTTCACCAGTTGCTAAGAAAATTGCAGCACAAAATAATCTTGATTTACGCCAAGTGAGAGGCACAGGTCCTAAGGGGCGTATTCTTAAAGAAGATGTTTTAAAATATTTAGATAATCCAGCTACCAAAGATGTGATTATTAGAGATGCAGCTGAAGTTAGTGCTATTGCTAATAATAATATTAGACAAGTTATTGCGCGTCGTTTAGTTGAAGCAAAGCAAACTATTCCACATTTTTACTTAGCTTTAGATTGTGATATTGCAAATTTATTGGCTTTACGTGTGCAAGTAAATAGCTCTGCTGCGCGTGATGAGCAAGGTAAACCAGTATTTAAGATTAGTGTTAATGATTTGGTAATTAAAGCTGTAGCTCTAGCGCTTAAAAAAGTGCCAGCAGCTAATGCTTCATGGTCTGATGAGGCAGTATTACGCTATAATAATGTTGATATCTCAGTAGCGGTTGCTATTGCTGATGGTTTAATTACGCCGATTGTGGCCAATGCTGATCAAAAATCAGTTAAGGCAATTTCTAATGAAATGAAGCAGCTAGTTAAAAAGGCTAAATCTGGTACGCTTAAACCAGAAGAATTTCAAGGTGGTGGCTTTAGTATCTCTAATTTGGGTATGTATGGTATCAAGCAATTTAATGCTATTGTTAACCCGCCACAAGGTTGTATTTTAGCGGTAGGTAGTGGTGAAAAAAGAGTAATAGTTGCCGAAGATGGTAGCTTTAAAGCAACTGATATGATGACCGTTACATTATCTTGTGATCATCGTGTAGTTGATGGTGCGGTAGGTGCAGAATTTTTAAGTAGTTTTAAATTTTTTATTGAGAACCCAGCAACCTTATTATTATGAGAAAATTATATTTAGCTTTAGCCTTTTCTGTTTTTACTAATTCCGCATTAGCTGCGACTAAATATCCTAATGTAACAGGAGATTATTGGGCAGAGCTTTCTTATGATACGGTTACCTCTTTCAGTGATACTGATCCAAATACTAATGATGGTGATGGTAAAAGCGCTGATTTCTATCTTGAAGCTAATCCAACTTTTCGTTTAAATTTTAATAAGAATATAACTTTGCAGACTGCTTGGTTGCTTTATAATCCTAAATCTCCAACTTTTGGTGATGATCGTTATTTGGATGATCAGGGTGGGGTTTTAGAAGAGTTATTCCTTAAAATTCATGATGAAGATGCAGAATTTATCATTGGTAGAATCAGACCAGAATTTGGAATGTTATGGGATGAAAATCTTAATACCGGTATTTTTGGTAGTTTTAATGGTGATGAGTATCTCTTAGAAGGAAAATTAGGTGCTGGTTTTAAGGTAAAATTTTCTTTGGAAGATTATGGTAATCATATTTTATCATTTAATAGCTTTTTTAATGATGATACTGGTTTGAATGATTCCTTTTTATCGCGTCGTGATACATATCGTGGTGATATTGGTAGAGCAGGTGATACAAGTAGTTTTTCTTCTTATGCTATAAATTTACAAGGAAATAATTTTTATGATGTTGAAGGTTTATTTTATAATCTTTCTTATCGTAATGTTGATGCGGGTTCATCCAGTTCTGGTGTTGATGATGAGGAGGGTTATGCTTTAACTTTGGGTATAACTAAACCTTTCTTGGATCAGTTAAATTTTACGCCAATTATTGAATATGCTGAGATTTTTAATTTTAATTCGACTAATAATCGTTTTGGTCCTGAATTTGGTGATGTTAATTTACAAGGTGATTATGAATATCTTAGTATTATATTAGCTTTAACCTATAAGAATTGGTCATTTAACTTTAATCGTTTGCATAAGGATTTTGATGCAGATGTTAATGGTGGTGAAGATTTAACCGAATTATCAGCAAGATATCAGTTTAAAAATAATCTGGGCCTTTCTTTAGGAACTATCGATCAAGATAACTCAACAGGTGTTGAACGAACCACTTTAGCGATACAGCTTGATTACTCTAAAAACTTCTAATCTCACCTCCATTCTTTCCCCTTAAATTAAGATCAAACTATGTAGATTAGTTTTTAAATTAATTTGCTAAATAGACTTGTTTAGATCGCAAGCATAGTTCAGCTGTGCATTTGCGTATCAGGAGCATTTGTGAATAGCCATATTGCTATCACAAAGCGCAAGCAAATTAGAGTTGAACTATGCTTGTGATATTTTGAAATGCTAATTCCAAAAATTCTATTCAAACTTAGCTAGTAAGGATTTTTTTACATTATTTGGTACTAAATAAGAAATATCACCTTTGAGACTAGCAATTTTTTTAGCAAAGCCTGATGAAATAAAATGTGCATTATCAGAGGCAGGTAAAAATATAGTCTGAATTTCTTGATTTAGCTTACTATTCATACATGACATTTGAAATTCATATTCGAAGTCAGAGATCGCTCTAATGCCTCTAATTAGTACATTAGCATGTTGTTCTGCCGCAAAATCAACTAATAATCCATTAAAACCATCAATAGTGATTTTATCTGCTAAGTTAGGTAATTCTTGCTTTATAGCATCTTTAACTAGTTTTTCACGCTCAGCCCTGGTAAATAGTGGGTTTTTGCTTTGATTTTCTGCCACAGCTACGGTTAAATTATCAAAAATTTGTGCTGCTCTCTTGATTATGTCAAGGTGACCGTGGGTTAAAGGATCGAAGGTTCCAGGATAAATTGCTTTAAACATTGATTTAACTTAAAAATTGTGCTATCATATTAATTCGAGTTATTAATTTTAAAAGAAAAATTATGGCAAAAATCGAAGCGAGTTTACCTGAGTTGGCGGATCAAAGCAGGACTTATACTCGAGATATGAGGTCGGGAGATCCAACTCTTAGAGCTAACAGATTATTAATGCTGGCAATTGTCGCGTTGGGCGTATTATTTGCTGGTTTATTATTAGCACAAATTTTAACTACAGTAAGCTTGGCTGGTTCAGGTGGGCCATTTAATGCCTTATCTCCTTTGGCCAAATCATTGGTAATTACTTCAGTATTTCTTGGTACTGGTGCTCTCGCCTATGTTACAGCACCAACAGTTATTAAAAAATATGAAGCTTTCAAAGAAAAACAGCTTAAAACTCAAGTAGCTGCCTCAGAAAAGGTTTTTGACAAAGAAAAAACAAAATTAGAAGATATAAATAAAATTAGAGAGAAGCAATATGAGAATATTAAACAGCAGGTAGAATTTGCTATGTCACTTTCTAGAGATCCTAGGCAAATCATTGGTTTAATTAATGCGCAAATAGCAAGATACAAACAGGAAAATATCGATGTTGGTACAGATGCTAAAACTATTTATCATCGTTTAGCCTTAGATAGTGCAGAAGGTGGTAAGCTAAAAAATTTAGGAAGATATTCTACAGAAGCAAGAGAAACTTTATTAAGCCATTTTGATAAATTATCAGGTAAGATTCCTAGATCAGATATTTTGGGTGCCGTTACCACTTCATTAGCGCAAATGTCTGCCTCTAATCGAGGAATAGATAAATTATTTTTGCATGGGGCAATGGATAAGGCTCTTGGTATAGATGATTCACATCTTACATTATCTAGAAATCCTGAGAATTTGAACCATAGAAATTATTTGGCAGCATTATATAAAGCTACTTCTGAAAATTTTGTAACTATTAATTTTCAAGATAAGAGCCCAGAAGAGGCTGAGAAACTCCTGGCTACTATAGAAGCCGATCCAAGGGCTGGCTTAGTATTACGAGGTACTTACCTTGATGTTAATGATAAGCAGATTCCCTATAAACCAGTTACCGGTGTTCAAGTCCCAGGTCGTATAGCGTCTATGACACTATCTATTAGTGATGATTTGAAAAAAGATTTTCAAGCAATTTACTCTAACCTTCTGTCAGATCGTAACAGATTTACTGAGTCAGCAGGTGGTCCAACATTCACTAAATTTGCTGAAGCATATGCTAATCCAACCTCGGCGACTTTAGGCAGATAGGTTGTTTCGGCTAAAAACTATCCTTTAATTTCCTTACTTTAGTAAAAACTGCAACATTGTGATGATCGCTATTAAAGCCTAAATTTTTGCGTAATGCAGGATTGGTACTACGCAAGAAAGGATTTGTTTCTAGCTCATCAGCAAGATTTGTGGGGATGGTCGGTTTATCTTGTTCTCTTAATTTCTGACATTTGTTAATTTTAGCAGCTATTGCTTGATTATCAGGTTCGATATGAGCAGCAAAGGCTAGATTTGCCATGGTATATTCATGTGCGCAATAGATTTTAGTATCTTTAGGTAATTTTGCTAATTTTTGTAAAGAATCATGCATTTGGTCATAGGTTCCTTCAAATACCCGGCCACAACCAGAAGAAAATAAAGTATCACCGCAAAATAAAATTTTTTCAGCAGCGCAAAAATAGCAAATATGCCCTAATGTGTGGCCAGGTACAAAAATAACTTCAAATTTAAGCTTTCCTACAGAAAAATTCTGGCCCTCAGTTAATTTGATATTAATACCAGGAATACGTTTGGCATCTGGGGCATAGCCAATAATTTCACAATTATAAAGTTTTTTTAACGCTAAATTGCCACCAATATGATCATAATGGTGATGAGTATTTAAAATATAGTCTAATTTTTTTTGACCTAGATAGTTGCTAACTACCTCTTGATTAGCAGGATCAATAGCTGCAATTTTGCCAGTTTCTAAGCAGCTTATGATAAAACAATAATTATCTTTGAGAACTGGTAGAATAGCGATTTTTACTTTTGACATAACGAAAATAATCCATCAGAATAAATCTGTTTTAAATTTTTATAAATCTAGCATATGTCTTTAAATTTTTCCAAAGGAAACTCCAATTCAGCTTTATTAATTATTATTATCTCAGTAGTTACTTCGGTATTTTTGAGTATTGGTGTTAATCTTACTTTTTTTGCTGAGCAAGAATATAATGAAGAGCGTTTGGGTCGCTATGTAGAAGATAACCCAGAAATATTCATTGAAGCAATGAATAGCTATTATCAAGCGCAACAGCAAGATCGTCTTAAAAGCCGCAGTAAAAGATTAGCTGATAAAAAAGCGCAAGTTTATGAAGAAAAGCTAGATCCACGCGTTGGTGATGCGGATGCAAAAGTTAAAATAGTTGAGTTTTTTGATTATAATTGTGGTTATTGTAAGAAGGCTTTTGTTAATTTAGAAAGATTATTACGTGATGATCTAGATATTGAAATTATATTTAAAGAATTACCAATTTTAGGAGCATCTTCTTTAATCAAGGCTAAAGCATCTGTTGCAGCAAATATGTTAGATTCTAGTAAGTTTTTTGAGGTGCACCGTGCTTTAATGATGGGTGGACGTATTACTAGTTTAGAGCAAGCTGCCGATTTAATTTACAAAATTGGTTATAATCGCGATGATCTTTTAGAGCTTATGCAATCTGCAGAAGTTAAAGAATTTTTAGAGCAAAATCGTGCTTTAGCTCAAGAATTAGGTGTTAATGGTACTCCAGCCTTTATCATAGGTGATGAATTTATCGATGGTGCAGTACCTTATGAAACTTTGAAATTAAAAGTTAAAGAACTAGATTAAAATCATGAAAAATAAAAAATTCTTAATTGCTATTTTAGCCTTTGTAATTGTAGCGATAACTGCATTTTTTGCTTTTAATGCTAGACAACAAGAGCAGCGCATAAGTACTGAGTCTCTTAAAGCCGCAGCAGCAGCTGAAAATGCCCAAAAATCTGCTCCTTTGCAAAAAAGTACTAGCTTAAAAGATTTGCAAAGAAAGACAGCTGCATTGCACCCTATGGATATTATTGAAACTACTAATCAGGACGCGCCGATTACCTTTATAGAATATGCATCATATAGCTGTTCTCATTGTGGTAATTTTTACAAAAATATTTATCCCAAATTAAAAGATAAATATATAGCAACTGGTAAGCTCAAATTTATTTTTAGAGATTTTCCTTTAGATGAGCCTTCATTACGTGCATCACAATTAGTACATTGCTTGCCAGAAGAAAGCCAACAAGGTTTTATGAAGGTGCTTTTCGAGAAGCAATCAAGCTGGGCTTATACTAAGGATTTTCCAGAAAAATTAGAAAATTTAGCAAAAATTGCTGGCATGCCAGCAGATGATTTTCATGCTTGTATGGCAGATGAAGCTTTAGAACAAAGAATTTTGAAAAGAAGAATCGAGGCAAATGACGCATTCTCAGTTAGTTCGACACCTTCATTCATCATTAACGGGCAAAGATATTCAGGTAGAAATAGCTGGAAAGAAATTTCTGCTCACTTAGATAATCTTTTACAATAACATTATGGATGAAGTCTATACCAGCAATCTTGCTGTCTCTACTTTTATCTCGGAAGCAGATTTAGTAGTAAAAATCGTAATCTTCTTATTATTTTTAGCCTCTTTTTGGTCATGGGCAATTATCTTTGATAAATTGCTAAAATTCAGAAATATCCTAGCTAAAGCTAATAGATTTGAAAATCAATTTTGGGCTAGTAAAGATATTAGCGCTTTATATAAAGAAGTTAAAACTAAAGATGATCACACTTTATCGCATGTTTTTGTGAGTGCGATGAATGAGTGGCAATTAACTGACATTAAATCTCTAAAAACAGATGATGCTAAAGATCGTTTTAAAGAGAGATTATTCGAAATTATGATGGTAGCTAAAAATCGTTCTATTCGTAAAATTGAAAAAAACGTTAATTTTTTAGCGACTGTTTCATCAGCTGCGCCTTTTATTGGTTTATTTGGTACAGTTTGGGGTATCATGAATTCTTTTAGTGCTATTGTGGGTGCGCAAAATACTAGTTTAGCAGTGGTAGCACCTGGTATTGCTGAAGCTTTATTTGCTACAGCTATTGGTTTATTTGCTGCAATTCCTGCCTTAATATTTTATAATTTCTTTGTTAATAAATTAAATCTTTATAGTGCGAGAGCAGAAGATTTTGCCTTTGAAGTTATTAATTTTCTTTCTAGAGAATTAGATAAAAAATAATCATGTCTAGCCGAGCTAAGTTTTCGCGTTTTTATCAAAAAAACCATAATCATGAAGTAATTGGTACTATTAATGTTACACCTTTTGTAGATGTAATGTTGGTGCTTTTGATTATATTTATGATCTCAGCACCACTTTTAGTAAATGGAGTTAATATTAATTTGCCTAGCAATAAAGCAGCTAGTGCCATTGATTCTCCAACACCTTTCACTATTACCCTAGATTCTGCTGGTAAAATTTATCATGAAGACAAACAAGTTAGATTTAGCAATCTTGAAAAATTTATCAAAGAAAATGTCTTAAATCGTAGTGCCAGAATTTATGTACGTGGTGATCGTGATTTAAGCTATGGTTTAGTAATGAAAGTCATCTCTGAAATAAATGGTGCGGGATACAAAAAAGTTTCCTTAGTTACTGAAAATAAAACTGCGGATAACTAAATGCTTAGAGGCCTTCTCCTCTCCCTAATTTTACATTCTTTATTGGCAATTATGACTTTTTTCGTATTGCCCAATTTGCTTACTAGTAGTGGTGAGATAGAAGTTGCTGTTGAGATACTTTCACCTGAAGAATTTGCAGAGATTGCTTTACCACCAAAAAAAGAATTACAAAAAAAAATTAAGCTGCAGCCTAAAGATAATAAAATCAGGCAAGAGCCTCCTGAGCCTAAGCAAGAAAGAATCAAGCTACCAGAGCCAGAATTAGATCCTAAACCAGAAACTAAGCAAGAAGAGCAAAAACAAGCAAGTTTAGATGCTGAAGCAGAGGCGGTAATTGAGCAAGAAGAGGTAAGTGAAGAAGCTGAAGGTCCTGATGAGGTGGCAGAAGAATTTGATCAAGATTTAGAGGATATTTTAGGTGAGATAAAAAAAATTCAACGTGCTGAAGAAGAGCGCATTTATCGTGAGAAAAAAATCTATGGTGATGGTTTAAATCCTTTTGAGAAAAAAGCGATTAGAAAGCAGGTAAATTCTTGTTGGCGTAATATTACTAATAAATTATTTAATAAGGATGATATTAAAGGTATTAGGGTTAAAGTATTAGTATCGCTTGATAAAAATGGTAAAGTGATTGCTGCTCGTCTTGCTGATATGCCACAGCAATATATGGGTTTGGATAATTTTTTATATCGTCAAGTAGCAGATAGTGCGCTTAGTACTTTTTACCGTTGTAATAAGTTGCATGATTTGCCAAGTGATAAATATGAGGCTTGGAAAGAATTTGAATTTATTTTTGATCCAAATGATTTATAATCTTTTTTATAACGCAACAAGGTAAAAAAAATAGTTAATAAACTTTATCTAAATGATTTGCCAGACGATCTTGAACTTCCCGGAGATCTGGCTATTGATACAGAGACTATGGGTTTAAAACCCTATCGTGATCGTCTTTGTGTAGTACAAATTTCTAATGGTGATGGTGATGCTCATCTAGTGCATTTTAGCAAAGATAGCACCTATCAAGCACCTAATCTCAAAAAATTATTAAGTAATCCAGAAAGCAAAAAAATCTTTCATTATGCAAGATTTGATATTGCGATTATCAAATATTATTTAGGTGTAGATCTAGAAAATATCTATTGTACTAAAATTGCTTCAAAATTATGTCGTACTTACACCGAGTTTCATGGTCTTAAAGAATTATGTAATGAGCTTTTAGGTGTGTCACTTTCTAAGGCACAGCAAAGTTCTAATTGGGGTGCTAAGCAATTAAGTAATGCGCAAATTAAATATGCCGCGCAAGATGTGCTTTATTTGCATCAGTTAAAAGATATTCTTAGTGAAATGCTTGATTCAGCAGGGCGCACTCATTTAGCTGAATCATGTTTTGCCTTTTTAAATACTAGAGTTGAGCTTGATCTTGCAGGTTGGGCGAGCTTAGATATTTTTAAACATTAATTATGTCTGATTATAAAAAAATTGCTGATCATGTTATCGATGTTGAGATACAAGGCTTAGAAGCTATTAAAGGTAAGTTTGATGATAAATTTACTCGTCTAGTAACAGAGATTATTGAGCTTAAAGGCCGGGTGATTATTAGCGGTATGGGTAAATCAGGACATATTGCTAATAAAATTTGCGCTACACTTGCAAGCACTGGCACTCCAGCATTTTTCATTCATCCAGGTGAGGCTAGCCACGGAGATCTGGGCATGATTACTCCAGATGATTTAGTAATATTACTTTCTAATTCTGGCGAGACTAAAGAATTGGCGGATATTATCCATTATTGTAAAAGATTTGCTATTAAATTAGTTGGTATTGTACGTAGGCCAACCTCTGTGCTAGTAGAGGCAGCAGATATACCAATTATTTTACCTGAAATTCCTGAAGCTTCAGAGGTTAATGCACCAACTACTTCTACCACTATGATGTTAGCTTTTGGTGATGCTTTAGCTATTACCTTGGCTGAATCTCGTGGTTTTGGTAAAGAGGATTTTAACGTATTTCATCCTGGTGGTAAATTAGGTAGCAATTTTATCAAAGTTGATAAATTAATGCGCAAAGATTTAGATTTACCTGTCTGTAATACAGATACTTTAATGTCAGAAGCAATCATCACCATGTCAGAGAAAGCTATGGGTTGTGTTGCTGTTATAGATCAACAGGGTAAATTAGCAGGCATTATTACTGATGGTGATTTGCGCCGTCATATGTCAAATAATTTATTAGATAGTCCAGCTCAAGATAATATGACTAAAAATCCTTTAACTATTGCAGCGCATGCTTTAGCAATTGAGGCGGTTAATATTATGAATCAAAAAAATATCACTACAATTTTTGTGGTTGATGATCAGCAAAAGCCTATCGGTGCTTTACATATTCATGATTGTTTGAAAGCTGGAGTAATTTGATGCAAGCCTATATTCAGCTCAAAAAATCCAAAGTTGCGCTGCGTTTTATCATTGCTTTAATTTTATTATTTATTTGCGTTAATTTTGTTGTTGATTTCATTAAGCAACAGCAATTAAAACGCCAATTTTTAACTAATGGCGGAGAGATTACTTTAGGTATGAATAGTCCGACTCTTAAAAATTTTACTAATAATAAACGTGATTTAACTATTAATGCAGAGCGTGCTTTACATTTAAGTGAGTCAGAGATTTTCTTTCGCAAAATCGGTGGTAATTCACTTGCTGATAATTATGGGAAATTGGATTTTAGCGCTAATTCAGGAATTTATTTGCAAGAAGCTAAGCTGTTAAAATTAATAGAAAATGTAGCGCTAACTAACCAAGCAAATTTTCGTTTGAATACCGAGCAGGCTGAATTTGCTACCGAGCAAAATAATATCACCGGACAAAATAGGATTGAATTTTCTGATGATTTAGGGGATTTTACAGCGCAGAAGTTTGATTTTAGTCTTAATGATAAAATTTATAATTTTACTAAAGATATAGAAGTAAAACTAAATAGTTCGCGTGCTAATGCACAGATTATTGCACAAAATCTAACTGCTTATGAGCAAAAAAATTATTTAGAAGCATGGCAAAAAGCAAAATATACTGATTTTGAAGTAACCATGTTTGCCGAGTTTTTTAAGTTAGATTATATAGAGCAAGCAGGACAGCTAGTAACAGAAAAAATAGCAGCACGAGATCAGGTGCGTATTTTTCATAAAGATATAAAAATTACTGGTGTTAAGGCAGATTTTTTTCCTAATTTACAAGAAATCATTATTACAGAAAATGTGGTGTTAACTCAGGGTGAAAATATTATTACTGGTGAAAGTCTAATTTATGATATGCAAAATTCATCTTTTCGGATATTAAAAGGTGATGATAATCGAGTAAAACTTAATTTTATTGAAGATGTTAAAAGCGACTAACATTTCTAAAAGCTATGGTAAAAAACAGGTGCTGCAAGGTTTGGATTTAGAAGTTAGCCCAGGTGAGGTGGTAGCCTTACTCGGACCTAATGGCGCAGGTAAAACTACATTTTTTTATATTTTAGTTGGTTTGGTCAAAGCATCAAAAGGCAAAATTTCGCTCAAAAGAAAAAATATAACTGACTATCCTATGTATTTGCGTGGGCGTTTAGGTATTGGTTATTTGCCGCAAGAAAATTCGGTGTTTCGTGATTTAACTGTGGCGCAAAATATTATGTCAATTTTAGAATATAAAATTAAAAATCGTAAGAAGCGTCAGGCAGAGTTAGAAAAATTACTTGATGAATTTGGTTTAACCAGGCTTGCTGATTCACCGGCTTTAGCTTTATCCGGCGGTGAGAGGCGTCGTGTGGAGATTGCTAGATGTTTAGCTAGTCAACCTAGTTTTGTACTTTTAGACGAACCTTTTGCTGGTGTAGATCCTATAGCAGTAGCAGATATTAGAAAATTAGTTAAGCATCTTAAGAAGCGTGATATTGGCGTAGTAATTACTGATCATAATGTGCGTGAAACACTTAAAATTGTTGATCGTGCATATATTCTTTATGATGGTCGTATTTTAGTCTCAGGTAATAAAAAGCAAATTGTCGAGAATGAGGAGGTTAGGAAAGTTTATTTAGGTAAGGACTTTACTTTGTAATTTTATTTTATAATTAAGGTCATTGAGTGATTTTTGTCGTTAGACAAAAATTTTACCGAAATGCCGTTTGAGTCTGAATTATTTTTTATTCAACTGCAATTCCTGATAATAAGAATTGCTTTTGATCAGCTCTTGATGTGTACCGCTTGCAATAATCCTGCCATTTTTTAAGATCATAATTTGATCAGCATCAATGATAGTACTCAAACGATGCGCAATGATTAAACAAGTACGATTCTTTTTTAATTTCTCTAAAGCTTGCTGTACCTTTTTTTCAGAAATTGGATCAAGTGCTGAAGTAGCTTCATCTAATAATAAGATAGGTGCATCTTTCAAGAAAGCACGAGCTAGCACAATACGCTGCTTCTGCCCACCAGAAAGTAAATTACCGCGTGGCCCGATTTTAGTATCATAACCTTGCTCTAACTCTTCAATAAATCCATGTGCTTCCGCTTGCTTAGCTGCATTTATTAAAGCTTCATGAGAAATTGGCTCAGCTATACCATAACAAATATTTGCTCTAATAGTATCATCAAATAAGAAGATATCTTGCGAAACATAGGCAATTTTAGAGCGTAAATTTTTAAAGCTAAAATCTTTGATATTATGCTTATCAATAGTTATCTCACCAGCCGTCACATCATAAAAACGTAATAGTAAATTCATAATGGTAGATTTACCACTGCCTGATTTGCCAATTAAAGCATAAGTCTTACCATGTTTTAAATTAAATGAGATATCTGCCAAAGCATCATGCTCGGCATTAGGATAACGAAATTTTGCTTTTTTAAAAATGATATTACCTTTGTTAATCAATGCATCCTTAGCCCTACCTTTAGGCAAGATTTTAGGTTTAGTATCAAGCAAAGTAAAAATACGTTCTGCAGCTGCTAAACCAGTTTGTAATTGATTATTTAACTTGGTCAGGCTTTTCATCGGACGATAAGCAGAAAGTACCGCAGTAATGAATAATACAAAAGTACCTTTAGTTAGCTCACCATTAATTACTTGATGACCACCATAAAAAACAATAAGCGCTAAAGCTACACCACCTAAAGCTTCCATTAAAGGTGAGGTAAGCGAATCAGTGCGTACAGATTTTTTATAAAGATTTTTAAGATTCTCTGTAAGATTGAACATGCGATTTCTTTCAATCTCTTCAGTATTGCTGGCTTTAACTACTCTGATACCTTGAATCGTCTCATCAATTTGTGTAGTGAAACTACCTAATTGTTGCTGAGTTTTATGTGATAATTTGCGCATTCTTTTACCCAAATAATAAACTGGATAAATTGCCAGCGGAAAAATCACAAAAGTAATTAAGGCAAGCTTTGGCACATAATAAAAAATTAAACCTAATAAAAAGATTAGACTTAGTGCTTCTTTTATCAGATTGGTTAGCACCGAGGAAATGCTCGAGCGCATAGTATTTACATCATTAGTAAAATGCGAAATAATTTTACCTGAAGAATAATTACTCATCAGGCTCATATCACTATTTAAAAATTTTGTGAAAAGCTGTCTTTGTACATCGATTAAAATATTATTTTCAACATCGCGAGTTAAGACATTTTGTAAATAGGTAGTAGCACCACGTATTAATGCTAAAGCAAGTAAACCAGCAGGGATTAATAAAAGTAAGGCTTCATCTCGATCAGTAAAAATCCCATCAAAAATTGGCTTCATGCTCCAAGCTTGCAGAGCATTGCTGCTTGCAACAAAAATCATGCAGATAATAGCGATGCCTAATTTTCCAAAATAAGGGCGAATAAATTCTCGAGTGATTCTTTTAATCAAAATTTTAGAATTGCCTGCCATAATATAAGTTAATGTTGATAAAATGTGCGGTTAATTTCTCGAATTTCAACTGAAAAACATTCAGGATGAGATTTAGTTTCACTAGCAAAAAAATTTTGTAGAATCTCTTTAGATTTTTGCCCAAGTTCAATGAGTTTTTCTGCTGCACGCCCTTCAAGAAGTCCGATTTCTAGGTGAATATAAATGTCTTTTGGATCAGCTAAATAATATTCATGACAAGCATTATAGCGACATTTGATAGCTTTATTATTAGTTACAATGCCAAGCTCTGTAAGATTATCAGTTAAAGCTTTAAACAGCTCTTGATAATTAACTTCTGAGTTAAGATTTTGTGTGTGCTCTAAAATAATATGGGGCATATTTAACCTCTAATGTGATCCTTGCCGAGAACTTGATATTTATATGTAACGAGCTGTTCTAGGCCAACAGGTCCGCGCGCATGCAGGCGGCCAGTGGCAATGCCAATTTCTGCTCCTAAACCAAATTCACCACCATCAGCAAATTGAGTCGAAGCATTATGCATTACAATAGCACTATCAATATTATTTAAAAACTCAGTAGCTGCAGATGTATCTTCAGTAATGATTGCTTCAGTATGTTTAGAGCTATGTTCATTAATATGGGCAATTGCTGCTGTTATATTATCTACAATTTTTAGTGACATAATATTATCTAAATATTCGGCGTAAAAATCATCTTGTGTTGCCAATTTTAATTCAGGATATTTTTGGCATAATCCTTCTTCAGTCCGAATCTCAGCTTGGTTTGCAAATTTTGCAATTAATAAAGGTATAAATTCTGCAGCAATTGCAGCATCAACTACAACAGATTCAGTAGCACCACAAATGCCAGTACGGCGTAATTTAGCATTATATAAAATTTCTAATGCTTTTTCTAAATCAGCAGCTGCATGAATATAGCTGTGGCAGTTACCATCTAAATGTTTAAAGATAGCAATATTACTTTGTTCGGTAACTGCTTTGATTAGGTTTTTACCACCGCGTGGTACTACTACATCAATATAATTATCTGCTTTAAGTAGAGCATTAACTAAATCACGCTCACTATTTGGCAGGATTGCAATAGCATCTTCAGGAAGATTGGCAGCACTAAGAGCTTGTTTAAGTAATTTTACAATAACACTAGCGGAATTAAAACTTTCAGAGCCTGGACGTAAAATAGCAGCATTGCCTGCTTTTAAACATAAAGCCCAAGCATCGCTAGTCACATTAGGGCGTGATTCATAAATAATCGCAATAACTCCAAGTGGTACAGTGACTCTTTTAATATTTAAGCCATTTGGTCTGGTATGATCATAAGTAATTTTACCAACCGGGTCTGGTAGCTTGGCAATTTCTTCTAAAGCCTCCGCCATACTGCTGATTCTTGCTTCATTAAGAATAAGGCGATCAATGAATGCTTTGTCACGACCAGCTTGCTCAGCAATTTTTTGATCAACTAGATTTGCTTTTAAAATTTCTTGCTGATTTGCTTTAATTAATTTTGCTGCTTCAGTTAGAGCTTGGTTTTTTTGTGCTAAGCTAGCGCTACCTAAAATACGATATGCTTGTTGTGCTGCGTTACCAAGTTGGTCGATAATTTCTTGATTAGTCATTTTTAGTAGATAACATTTTCATAATTTGGTTCAAACTCATCAGCTTCATCTTGCGCTGCAAAAATCTTAGCATAATTTTCTGCTTTGAACACTTCAAAAATTATATCTTTTTTTAAGGTGGTAGGGCTAGGGCTCTTACCAGTATTACGGTCGATCTTAGCAAATTTTAAACCTTCAGGAACTTTAAAAGGACGTGGTGCAGTATTTTCTTGAGTGGCACGCATAATATCAATAAAAATTGGCACAGTAACAGAAGAGCCAGTTTCATGTTTCCCCAGGCTTTTTGGTTGATCAAAACCAACCCATACGCCAACTACATAATCTGGAGAGAAGCCCACAAACCAAGTATCAAAACTATCATTAGTAGTACCGGTTTTACCAGCCATAGGTTTTTTTAGTGAGCGCGCACGCCAAGCAGTACCACGTTCTACCACTCCTTCTAAAAGTGAGATCATTTGATAAGCAGAACGCTCATCAGTGATTTGCTCTTGATTTTTGCTAAGTTCAGGCAGGGCAATAGCGCTGGTTTTATTACTAGCTATTTGGCAATTAGTACAACTGCTATTATCACGACGAAATAGAATCTTGCCATTTTTATCCTGTAATTTTTCGATTAATGTAGGTTCGATTTTTTTACCACCATTAGCAATCATTGCATAGGCAGTAGTGATATTTTCAAGAGTAGTTTCAGCAGAACCAAGAATCATCGCATAATTACTTAATGCTTTATCATCTACGCCATAACGTTTAACTACATTGGCAATTTTACCTAAGCCAACCATTTCTGCTAAACGTACTGTTGCGACATTACGAGATTTTTCTAAGCCGATACGCATAGGTGTTGGACCATAGAATTTTTCTGAATAATTCATCGGAATCCAATAGGTGCCATCTTCTTTTTTCATGCGCACCTCATCATCAATAATGATAGTAGTAGGTGCATACATATTTTCTAAAGCAGCTAAATAGGTGAAAGGTTTAATGATTGAGCCAGGTTGACGTATTGCCTGGGTAGCTCGGTTAAATTCTGTATTGTTGTCATTATAGCCACCAACCATAGCAAGCACTGTGCCATCATGCGGATTCATTACTAAGGCCGAGCCATTAATTTCTGGGATTTGCTCTAAGCTATATTGCTCTTGAGCAATTTTATTAACGATAATTATGTCGCCAACGGCAAAAATATCTGTCAGAGTTTCAAGCTCTTTTAAATAAGGTGTTTCTTCGCCAGTCTCTTCATTTAATTTTACGCTAGGGATTTTTGTCCAGCTTAATTCTTCTAGCTGCAATGTTGCTTGCTCACCATTTTTTAAATAAATGGCTGCCTCAGCTTCATTAACCTCTAAGATTACTGCAAATTTCCAAGGATCATATTGCATCTCTAAAGGTTGTTGGATTTTGGTGAAAGATTTTAGCCAGCTAGATTTTTGTGCTAAATTTTCTGCAATAGTTATAGCTGGTAAAGAAATTTGCTGATATGGGCCACGATAACCATGTCTTTTATCATAGGCTTTTATACCTTTGCGTAAGGCACGAAAAGCTGCATTTTGTAGATCAGGACGTAAGCTAGTTGTAACTACTAAGCCTTCTTCTGCCAAAGTTTCTTCACTATATTTTTCGGTTAAGATTTTGCGTGCTTCTTCGCTAAATGAACCAGCAGAAATAATATTACTATCAGCTGCTTCATTTAGAATGATTGGAGTTGCAATTGCTAATTCTTTATCTTCTTTTGAAATAAAACCATCTTGATGCATGCGTGAAATAACCCAATTTCTGCGTCCTAAGGCGCGGTTATAATTTTTGCGTGGATCTAAAGAAGTTGGCGCTTTAGGCATAGCAGCAAGTAAAGCAGCTTCAGCAATACTTAGCTCATCTAAAGATTTGTTAAAATAATTAAGCGCAGCGCTAGTTACACCGTAAGAGCGATAACCTAAAAATATTTCATTAAGATATAATTCTAGAACACGATCTTTACTAAGCACATTAGTGATGCGAATAGCCAAGATTGCTTCTTTAATTTTACGATCAATGGTACGTTCTTTAGTTAGTAAAATATTTTTAACTACCTGTTGGGTAATAGTTGAAGCACCAATTAGATTTTTACCTTCTTGGACACGTTGAAAATTTTGGGCAATAGCACGCAAAATTGAGGTTGGATCAACACCAGCATGTTGATAGAAATTACTATCCTCTGCTGCTAAGAAAGCTAAAATTAAATGTTTAGGAATTAGCTCGATAGGAGTAAAAGAGCGTTTCTCTTTAGCAAATTCTGCAACTAAGCTACCATCTGCAGCATAAAGGCGGCTAGTAACAGGTGGATCATATTCGGTAAGTTTTTCATAGCTTGGCAGAGATCTGCTATAATAATATATAACTGCGATAATAGAAAATAGGCCAAAAGTAACACTAAATAGACAAAATTTAGTAAAGGATTTTAATTTTCTGCTGAAACTACTCACTATCTTGCTTTAAAATCAAATTATATATTTCTGACTTTTTTAAATTAGAAACTTCGCTTAAAAATTTGCTCAGATCTTTTTTAGAGAGATATTTCATACCTGAATCAATAAGCAAATTCAAGTTATTTACTATTTGAAAATCTTGGGTTTCTTGCGGTTGTGCTACAATGCAGACTAGCTCGCCTTTTAGCTGGGTTGCTGCACTAAGCTCTGTAAGAACTTCGCTAATATTACCATGATAATGAGTTTCATGTAATTTGGTTAATTCTCTAGCTATGAATATTTGTGTTTCTCCTTTAATCTCTAATATCTCAGTTAAAAAATTAATGATTCTTTTAGCGCTTTCATAAAAGATTAAGGGGCCAGAATTTTGTTGGCTTTTGAGTAGTTGAACTAATTTGCTGCTATTGCGTGGTGGAAAGCCTAAAAAAGTAAAATGATCAGTAGGCATGCCAGAAATGCTAAGCGCAGCTATTAGAGCGCAAGGGCCTGGCACAGTATAAACAGGCAGATTTTCTTGGCGCAGTAAAGTAACTAATTTATAGCCAGGGTCAGAAATTAGTGGTGTACCAGCATCGCTAATTAAGGCTACAGATTTTCCTGCTTTAATGAGTTCTAAAATATCTTGGCGCATTTTGTCATTAGCCTGTTCATTATAGGTGCGCAAACTACGTTTAAGCTGGCAGGCTTGTAAAAGTTTTAAACTGATACGCGGATCCTCAGCATAAACATAATCAGTTTGGCTTAAATAGTCAGCTGCTCTGGGGCTTAAATCCTGCAAATTACCTATTGGTGTGGCAATTAAATATAGGCCGCTAAGAGGTTTGCTTTCTAAGTTTTTGTCATATATATTTTGCTGCATGAATTTTTGGAAAAATTACCTTATGAATTTTCTTAGATGCACCATAATCTTAATTCTCTTATTTACAACTTCTTGTAAAACAGATCAAACTATCCAAGAAGATTTGGTAGTATTGCCGCCACGTATTGATAAGCAAGAGGTTAAACGTCGCTTTTTAGATTTGCCTTTTGATAGTGAGCAAGAGATCAAAATTGCTTTATTATTGCCGCTTAGTGGTAAGCATCAAAAATTAGGTAAAGATCTATATAATGCAGCGCAGCTAGCTATGTTTGATCATGGTGATCCGCGTATTGTGATTTATCCTTTCGATACAAAAGGCAGCGATTTTACTGCAATTTCAGTCATGGAAGAAGTGCTGGATAAAAATATCAAATATGTAATCGGTCCGGTTTTTAGTAAAAATCTTGAAGCTATCAAACCAATTGTTAAGCAGCATGGTTTAACGGTTTTTTCATTCTCGAATAATCAAGATATTGTCGAGCCTAATATTTACACTTTAGGCTTAAATGTAAGACAGCAAATAGAACGTTTAGTTTCTTATAGCCAGCAAAATGGCTATGAATATTTTACTGCATTAGCACCGGGTAATGCATATGGCTCACAATTAGTTGATACACTAAGAAATAGCACGCCAGCAGATGCAGTTTTAAAAACAGAATTTTATGCGCCAAATCAAGATATAAAAGTTAATTTGCGTCGTTTATTGCGCACATTAAATGAGAGTCCAGTAGATGAGGAGGGGCAGCCACTTTTTGTTGCAGCAGAAGATCTACCAGAAGCCAAAACATTGGAGGTTACTGGTGAGGCAGTTTTAGAAGGGGTAAATATTGCTGCAGAGCAAGATCCATTAGTAGCTTCAGAAGAGTTTGATTTTGCATCTGAAACTCAAGCTAGAGATATTTCAGAATTTAAAAGAGCCTTACTTATTGCTGATAGTTCGGTGCGTTTAAAAAGCATCGCAGAATATCTCAAAGAAAATAACCTTTCAGAAAATATCAAAATTTTAGGCATGTCAGAATGGGATAATAATAAATATCTAACTAGTAAAGTATTTGATAATGGTTGGTATGCAGATTTGCCAAAAGAAAATTATCTATTATTCGAAGATCATTTCTTAGAAGAATTTGGCTATTTGCCTAATAAAATAGCTGGTTATGCTTATGATATTATTTCAGTAATTTCATCTCTTGCTGCTTATTATGATCAAGGTGATGTTTTTGACTTGCAAAGATTAAACAATCCAGTAGGCTTCTCGGGCATTAGTGGCGTATTTCGTTTTAAGCAGGATGGGAGCACAGAAAGGTTGTTAGATATTTATGAAATCATCAATGGTATTTCTAGTACAGTTGATCCAGCTCCTTTTCAGTTTGGTCTAAGACAAGAAAATACTTTAATCATTAATAATTAAATTAGGTTTGAAGATGGCAAAAAAAGAACAAGGTTCAAGAAAATTAGAAGTTAAATTTTCTAAATTAAGCTTACCAAGTAGTGGTGTTGCAGTAATTGTAGTAACTGAGGAAGATCTCGGTTCAAGTAATCTCGAAAAATTCATCGCTAAAGCTCCGGTAAAATTTACTGCTTCTTTTGGTCAGCTAGTACCTGCTTCACAGCCAGATCAGCATGATCTTGATCTGGTATTATTAGTTGGTCTTGGTAAATCTACAGAAATTACGGAAACTAAATGTCGTGCTTTAGGTGGTAAATTAGCTGATTATTTTAATGGTGCAAAACTTGATCGAGCAGCAATTATTATTGATGAGATCTCTAATGCAGAAATGGAAACTGGTGAAATTGCTGCAGATATTGCTAATGGAGCAAGCTTAAAAAATTATCATTTTAATAAATATCTTACTGATGAAAAACGTCGTGATAAATTAAGTTTAGAATTTTTAGATTTTCGTTTAGAGCAAGCTGATTTTGCTGAGAAAATTTATAATGAAGAAAAAATCGTTAAAGAAGGTGTGTTCTTAGCACGTGACTTGGTTTCTGAGCCAGCAAATATTTTAAACACAGAAGAATATGCTAAGAGATGTGAAAAGTTAGAATCTTTAGGTCTTAAAGTACAAATTCTTAGTGAGAAAGAAATGAAAAAGCTTGGTATGCACGCGCTTTTAGGTGTAGGTCAAGGTAGCAGATCTGAATCAAAATTAGTTATTATGGAATGGCAGGGTTCTCCTGATAAAGATAGTAAGCCTCTAGCTTTTGTGGGTAAAGGTGTAGTATTTGATACAGGTGGTATTTCTTTAAAGCCTTCACTTAATATGGATGATATGAAAGGTGATATGGGTGGTTCTGCAGCGGTAGTAGGTTTAATGCGTACCCTAGCTGAACGTAATGCTAAAGTTAATGCAGTTGGTGTAATTGGTTTAGTTGAAAATATGCCTGATGGTAATGCGCAACGTCCTGGCGATGTAGTTACTTCAATGTCTGGACAAACTATTGAAGTTTTAAATACTGATGCAGAAGGTCGTTTGGTTCTTGCTGATGCGCTATATTATACGCGCCAAGAATTTAAACCAAGAATTATGGTTAATTTAGCAACTTTAACTGGGGCAATAGTAGTTAGCTTATCTGATGTTTTTGGTGGTTTATTTTCTAATGATGATGAATTATCTGAACGTTTGCTTAAGGCTGGTCAAGAAACAGACGAAAAATTATGGAGATTTCCACTAACTGCAGAATATGATAAAATGATTGATTCACCAGTAGCTGATATGCAAAATATTGGTAATTATAAAGGTGCAGGTAGTATTACAGCAGCACAATTCTTGAAAAGATTCGTAGGCGATACTAAATGGGCACATCTAGATATTGCTGGTGTAGCAACGATTGGTCGTCCTAATGAGTTAGCTCCTAAAGGTGCTACTGGGTTTGGGGTGAGGCTTTTGAACACCCTTTGCAAATCCTACGAATAAAAATCAGCCATAAACAGCTCGTTTTTTTTCATAATTGCTCCACTCATTTACTAGTTGTAAACTTCGCGAAGCAATTATAAAAAAACCAAACTATTTATGGCTGATTTATACTTTTAAAACGACTAATGTGTAAACTTCGTAATACAAAATCGAAAAATCTAAACGATTTATGAAAAATTTGGTTCTTAGGCTGTTCCCAGAATTATTGCACTCATTTACTAGTTGTAAACTTCGTGTAATGATTCTAAAAAACCTAAACAATTTTTGAAAGATTGAAGGTTCTAAGTTTTGTTGTAAAGTAAACTTCGTAATACAAAATCAAAAAATCTAAATAATTACTGAAAGATTTAACCCTATTAAGTTATTGAGTCTCAACATTTCTTATAGGTTTTTATACTACATGGAAATGTTGTCTTAGCACATGTTCTGTCTGTTGTAAATGAACTCGCTGAGCCCAACTGTCGCTATTATTTGCTTCAGAATTGTTTTGGCTCCATCTCTCTGCCCAGTCAATATTAGTAACTGTTTCCATTGCAAATCCGGCAAAAACCAATAAAGATCCCATACTGATAGAATATCTTGCTTCACTTTCTTCATGACTTAATTTTTCTCCAAATTCTCCAATTATATATGCACCTGATAATTGTAGAAGACGACCGGCAGTTTTTAATCCCAATAAACAATATTTCATATGATTATTCTCAAACGGATTACTGCTTGTTTCACCATATCTTGTAGATTGATTTTCTATATCTGTTTTTATTTCTTCTTGAGTATTAGTGGTTAATAGGTTGAGCTCTGTTTCGTCCGTTCGTTGCATATTATTATCATGTTTTGTTTGTAGTATTATAACATAAGATCAATTGAATGTAAAATTGAGTTGCTAAATAAATAGCAACTCAAATTTACTGCTACCATGGAGATTGAGGAGGGGTAACTTCATTTCTACTATGTTGTCTTTCTGATAATATTTTACTAGCATGATTATTATCAGTGTTTGGAGTGCTGATGGGATCTTCCTTTTTATTAGTACCTATATTTGCCATTACTGCTGAAATGTCTAATTCAGCCTGTAACAAAGCTGCTTCAGCCTCTGTTAATTTATGATTTTTCTCAGGAGAGTTTCTAATGTTTCGTGGTGAGTTGTTTCGTGGTGAGTTATTGCCTCGTGAAGTTGGCCTCACTGGTTCTGTACCTATGGGGCGTGTAGAAATCTGGAGGAATTTTTTGCAAAGGATAATAAATTTTGATAAA
>CAXDRM010000015.1:0-21599 GCA_963991775.1 uncultured Rickettsiales bacterium
CTAGTTCTTGGGTCTATTGGTAATTTTGTTAAGAGTCAAAAAGCGTAGTATTTTTTTAACTTTACTCATGTATCATTCATCATACTACCGGACAAAAATACTTAATAATATTATTTTTCTTCTCAAAATTGCACCCAACCGGTTGGTGAGCCTGCCGAACCACAAGGTTGGTTATAAACTTAGAAGTTCTTAACCGGCCCGTTCGGCAGGCTCAGGGACCACCCGTTCGGCCATTGCTGCGCTATTTTTGACCAATACTCAGTTCAGTTTTTACTAATCACTTTATTGAAGCATAGCTTCAAGTCGCTCTTAGAAAACTGCTCGCTTCATTTGTAAAAAAGCTACTTTGCTTTTTTACTGCATTTACCTCAGGGACCGGACTGCTAAATATTAAAAAATGTCCGGTAGTATGATCATTCATACACTCCGTAATTTTTGCAGTTAAGCTCACCAAAAATACAAGCACGCTCCATCCATTTAAAAACCTAGCTGCAAGATTACCAATAGACCCAAGAACTAGTATCGTTAAATAAGTATGTTGCGTAAGTCTTTTCAAAACAGATTTGTTTGATGTTAATAATGTTTTGTTACGTGTCTCGCTTTAACTGTCAAAAATTTAGCTATAATTAATTTTTTAGTTTATTTTAAACGTTACATATATTGCCGATGAAGAAAGAAATAATTTTTATAGTTGAAGAAAATGTAATAGAAGGCAAAGCTAAGCTTGCCTCATCCGGTGATTTGTCACTAATTTTTGCTGCCTTAAAACAAGGCCTTATTACCTATTTAATTTCTGCTGATCAGCTTTTTAAACAAGTAACTGAACAAAAACACTGCAAAACCTTAGAATTGTTCAAACTTGATCAGCCACAAGCAAAATTTTGGCAATTAATACAACAAGTTAAATATCACGAGACTATCGCAGCAACATTTGCTAGAAATTATGCTTATAGTAAGAAACAAATTACAGAATTTGCTCAGCTTTTTAATGCATTACAGCAGCCAGTATCTTTAACTTATAAAAACATTTTAATGTGGAATCGTGCCGAACCACAATCACTTACTAAAGAATTTTATCAAGCCTTAGCTACCATAAAGCAACAAGGTGCCAAATTACTAAGTGATCCCTTAGAAATCTATAATTTAGGTGATAAAAAATTAATCCATGCCTTACAACATGATGACGGTGTGTTTGCCGGACAAGATTATTTGGGGCCTTTAAAAAGTGCTAATTTGCATCAAGATCTTGGCTTTGCTTCAAAAATCCTACCTTTATTTCCTGAAACATATAATGCTTTAGCAACTAAAGAATTTTTCCAGGCTTTAAAGCAAGTTCTAGCGCAGGCTGAGATGGTCGATAAAACTCAACTTAGCGCATCTCTAATTAGCTATTTAGGCCAGTCACAAGCAGAGTTTATTGCAAATTTTGCAGATTCTGTCGAGCAAGCTTTTAACTTTCATAATAAGCAATTACAAGGTGTCAGCTGTTTTAAACCAAGTGATTTTTATGGTGGTACAGGTATTAAAATTATTAATGAAAAACTTACCTTTGCTGAGACCTGTCAATTATGCTCAGACATATATGCTGAAATAGCAGCTGAGTGCGCTAAAGAAGGTTATCCTGATAAGGCATTACTTTATAGTATAATCGTGCAAGCAAAGGCTACTAACGCAAAATTGGGTGATTTTAGGATTGTAGCTAGCTACGGAGAATTATTAGGTATTTATTTGCGTGTTAATCATGATGAGAATGCAGTGGTGGGTAATATTCATCATGGTGGCCATGTAGAATATTTTGCAGTTTCCAGTACAGATCTTAAATTAGCTAGAGCTCAAATTAGTACATTTCTAGAAAATAATACAAAAATGGAGCCGCTTTTTCAGGAAAAATTAGCTGCTTTACCAAAATTATTTACGCGTCTTGAATTTTTACTACAAGTGCCCTTCTTAAAAGCGCAACCCCTTATCGGCATAGATGCACTATATCACAGGGTTTCTGGTAATTTAGATATCAAATTTAATGAGATAAATATTACTTGTCCTATGGGCACAGCTCAAAATGAATTAGAAGATCACCTTAAAAAACTACAGCCAGAATTTATAGCTGAATTACTTAAATTATTACCAGAACAGCAGCAGCAAATTATTGGTTTTGCTGCGCAAGACTATCTTTTGCCGGCAGATTGGTTAGCTAAATTAGACTCTGTAGATTTGGCACTGCTTTATCAAAAACTACTTGATAATTCTGCCCTGCAGCAAAAATTCTCTGAGAATTATGCAGAGATTTTTGGCAATTCAGCAGCATTAAAGACAATGTTAAAAATATCTGGCAATTAGCTCCAATCTTTTTGCTGAAGAATTCGGAGATATATTTTATCAAATAGTAGTTAATAAAATTCTGTAGAATCTCGCCAATAGTATTCTAAGCCTTTATTTATACATTTGTTATGAGTCAAAAAAGTTACATATTTTGAATAAAAAATATCTAATGAATATTGGTTATTATTCATAAATATTTTTTCTAATCTGACAAAAATTCTAAATATTCCTCAGTAGCATCTGCGGCAAAATCAATAATAGCAGGTAACTCATAAGGATGATGTTTGGCAATGAATTCACGAAGTGCAGTATTATTTGCCTCTGTAGTTTTGATAATTAGAGTGACCTCATTTTCCTCACAAATCTTATCTTGCCAGCGATAAATACTTAGTGATTCAGGCAAGATATTTATACAAGCAGCTAATTTTGCCTCGATGATTTTTTTTGCTAATATTTTAGCATCTTGCTGGTTAGCGCAACTAGTGTAGAAAATTCTCATTAGATTTTATACGCATTTAGTAGTGATATAATCTGTAATAATCTCTTTAAATTCCTCGGCAATATTAGCGCCGCGTAAAGTTGTAGTTTTTTTTCCATCAATAAATATTGGGGCAGCAGGTGCCTCACCAGTACCAGGCAAGCTAATACCAATATTAGCATGCTTACTTTCACCTGGACCATTAACAATACAGCCCATTACAGCAATATTTAAGTTTTTTGCTAAAGGATAGCGTTCACGCCAAATAGGCATTTCATTGGCAATAAAATCTTCTATATCACCTGCTAATTTCTGGAAAAAACTACTAGTAGTCCGACCGCAGCCAGGACAAGAAATAACTAAAGGTTTAAAATTTCTAGCACCTAAAACCTGTAGAATTTCTTGGCAAATTGTGACTTCTTTACTACGTGGCTCACCAATTTTAGGGGTAAGTGAAACACGAATAGTGTCGCCGATATTTTGATTAATTAATATCGCTAAAGCAGCGGCTGAAGCAACAATACCTTTACTACCAATACCTGCTTCAGTTAAGCCCAGATGCAATGGATACCGGCACCTTGCAGCTAATTTTTGATAGATATCTACTAGATCATTTACTTGGCTTACTTTGCAAGAAATAATGATTTTATCATGAGCTAAACCTATTTTTTGCGCGAAACTAGCGCTATCTAAAGCAGATTTGAGTAAGGCCTCTTTTAAAACCTCACTTGAAGCTAAGGGCTTAGCTAATTTGCTATTTTCATCCATAAGCTGGGCCGCAAGTTTTTGATCTAAGCTGCCCCAATTAACCCCGATACGCACCGGCTTATCATATTTTATAGCAGCTTCGATCATTGAGCTGAATTGTGTATCTTTTTTAGCACCAAAACCTACATTACCAGGATTAATACGATATTTAGCTAATAATTTGGCGCAGTCAGGATAATCATTAAGTAATTTATGACCATTATAATGAAAATCTCCAGAGAGCGGCACATCAAGACCTGCTTTATCAAGCTCTGCAACAATTTGTGGTACTGCTGCTGCAGAAGCTTCATTATTTACTGTGATACGGACAATTTCTGAGCCTGCTAGATGTAGCTCTTTAATTTGTGCCACAGTAGCTGCAACATCAGCAGTATCTGTATTGGTCATTGATTGCACTAAAATATCTGCATCTCCACCAATATAATATTTGCCTACTTTGACTTTATAAGTGTTTCTAGCCATTTTTTCCTAGCGTCAATAGATAAATCAAGTTATAAAAAATCTGCTTAAAACTAGCAAAAAAGCCAAATAAACACAAGAAGTTAGAATAATGAAATTCACATTAAATTGGTTAAAAGATTATTTAGACAGTAGCGCTTCACTTGAAGAGATTTGCGCTTGCCTTACAGAAATAGGTTTAGAGGTAGAAGAAATTAGCGATAAAGCTAAGGAATTAGCAGATTTTAAAGTAGTTGAGGTATTAGAGGTTAGTAAACACCCTAGCGCTGATCGTCTTAATATCTGTCAGGTAAAAACTGAGCAAGAAGAATTCTCATTAGTTTGCGGGGCACATAATGTTAAAGCTCCTATGAAAGCAGTTTTAGCTCCTTTAGGCAGTGTTGTGCCAGCTAATGGCATGAAGGTTAAAAAAGCCAAAATTCGTGGTGTAGAATCAATAGGTATGCTATGTTCAGCCTATGAATTAGGTCTAGGTGAAGATCATGATGGTATTATTGATTTACCTCTTAACACTAAAATAGGTGAGCCTATTGCTGATATATTGGGTCTGGCAGATCCGCTTATCGAAATTGCCATTACGCCAAATCGTGGTGATTGTTTAGGGGTATATGGTATTGCTAGAGATTTAGCAGCAGCTGGTCTTGGCCGGCTTAAAAAATTAGAGATTACCGAGCCTGAAGCGCAATTTAACAGTAAATTCAAAGCTGTTTTAAAAGATCAAACAGCTCAAAGTTTAAATTTTATAGAATTGCGTAATTTAAAAACTTTGGAATCACCTTCTTGGTTAAAAAATCGTCTTACAGCTATAGGTATCAAGCCTAAATCTGCACCAATTGATGTGACTAATTATGTAGCTTATAATTTTGGTCAACCGATGCATGCTTATGATGCAGCTCGATTAAATGGTGTAGAAATTACAGCGCAGCTTGCCGGAAATAAGCAAGAATTTAATGCTTTAGATGATGAATCATATCAGTTAGAAGCAGCAGATTTAGTAATTGCAGACCAAAAACATTCTATAGCTTTAGCTGGTATTATAGGCGGTCGGGATTCAGCGTGTAGTGAGCAAACTAATAATATTTTGTTAGAAGCGGCTAATTTTTCTGCTGATCAAATTACTCAAACTGGGCGTAGGTTACAATTAGATACAGATTCACGTTATCGCTTTGAAAGAAATATAGACCCTAATTTCACCACACAAGCTTTATATTATGCAGCAAATTTACTAAGTGAAATTTGTGGTGCTGAAACTTCACAATTAATTAGCCAAGCTCAAGCAGCAGACCAGCCAAAAATAGTAATTTTTAATTTTGCTAAATTAGAGCAATTAGCAGCTTATCAATTAGGTAAGGAGCAAATTAAAGATATTTTCACTAAATTAGGCTTTACTATTATAGCTGAGGACCAGGTTGAGCTTAAATTACAAGTGCCTAGCTGGCGTAATGATGTTGCTTTAAGTGCTGATCTTTATGAAGAAATTCTCCGTATTGCAGGTTTCTCGCAGATTCCTTATTTACCATTTGAGCCGCTTAACAAAATTGAACAAAATAATCTTGATATTAATGCTGAGTTAAAATTGAAAAAAATCACTGCAAGTAAAGGCTATACTGAGATTATCGGTTGGTCTTTTGTGAGTAAAGAGTCGGCAGAGAATTTTGAGCAGCAAATTATTTTAAGTAACCCAATAAGTAGTGATTTATTGGTAATGCGCGAAAATTTACTGCCTAATTTGCTTGAAAATGCTAAACAGGCGCAAAATCACGGTCAGGCTGATTTGGCTATCTTTGAATATGGTAGAGTCTTTAAAGGTCTTGATGCTAAGCAACAACCTAAGATCTTAGCTGGTCTTAAAACAGGAAAAAGAGCAGCTAAAGAGCTTAATAATGATAATTCGGCCTATGATATTTATGATGTTAAGGCAGATTGCCTAGCTTTGCTTGCAGAATTTGGCCTTAGTGAAACTAAGCTTAATTTTGTGACTACAGAATTAGCTGCATATTATCACCCTACCCGTTCCGCAAATTTATTATTGGGCAAAAATTTAGTGGCAAGTTTTGGCGAATTACATCCTAAATTAGCTAGAAAATATGGTTTTAAAGAAAGGGTTAATATTTTTGAATTACATATAGCTAATTTGCCGCAATTACGTTTTAAATTACCAAAATTCGCTAATCACAATTTGCAAGCAATTACACGTGATTTTAGCTTTATAGTTGATCAGCAAGTAGCAGCTGGCGACATAAAAAAAGCCATTTTTAAGTTAAATAAAGAGCTTATCACTGAGATTCGTATTTTTGATTTATATTTAGGTGATAAATTAGCTGAAGGTAAGAAGTCTCTGGCATTAAATGTTACTATACAGCCAAAAGATGCTAGTTTAACTGGAGAAGAGCTTGAAAAATTCAATGAGAAAGTTATTAATCATATTTGTGATAAATTTGCTGCAGTTTTGCATTAAATAATAAGTTTTAGGAAGAATGCCGCTAAAATTAAAAAATTTTTTTTATAATTTTTACCTTTGTTTCAAAAAAGCCTTAATAGATACTATCGATCATGATGGTGTCGAGCATGCAGGATATTTATCTTTCTTGATGATTCTTTCCTTGTTTCCTTTCTTGGTATTTTTAATTTCAATTGCTGGAAGCTTTGGCGGTAGTGGCTTGGGTACGCAATTTATTAGCATGGTGCTTGCCAATATCCCAGATGAGGCAGCTTCAGCAATAAAGCCCCGTGTTGCTGAGATTGTTTCTGGTCCACCACAATCTTTGCTTACTTTGGCAATTTTAGGAGCTATTTGGACAGCTTCTTCAACAATTGAAGGTTTGCGTACAATTTTCAATCGTGCTTATCGTGTGCCTACCCCTCCTGCTTATTTATGGCGTAGATTAATGAGTATAGTACAATTTTTGGTGCTCACCTTCTTGATCTTGCTAGCTATGATGATCATTATTTTGGCACCAGTAACTTTAAAGCTAATATTTAGCTATTTCCACTTAGATGTGTTCACTGAGCAAAAGCAAGCATTCTTACAATTGCGTTATTTTTTTAGTGTGGCGATAATTTTTTCTATTGTAGCAGCAGCTTATTATTATATTCCCAATTTAAAGCAGGGTCTGATTAATGTCTGCCCAGGTGCGCTTATGGTGGTTATTTTATGGTCTTTATCAGCTAGTGCCTTTTCTTATTATCTAAAAAATTTTGATCAAGTTAATTTGATTTATGGCAGTTTAGCTAGCTTTATAGTTACTTTATTATTCTTTTATTTGATCTCGATGATTTTTATTTTTGGTGCAGAATTTAATTATGCTATAGAAAAAATTACCGGTTTTAAATTCGTGCAGAAGCAAAAAAAACTATCTGGTAAAAAGTCTAGAAAGCGTAAAACTAGCAAGAAATCATGAAGCTTTTAATTAAAAAATCTGTGCATTTCATTTTAATCACCTATATCTCGCTTTGCGTATTTCTATTTATTTTTCAGCGTAAATTAGAATATCAACCACAAGGTGTGTTAGAGTCACCAATATCTTATAGTTTAACAGAAGTTTCACGTGAAACCTTATTAACTCATGATGATCTTAAGCTAGCTTGGTGGTATCATCCTGCTGAAGATAATGAAAAAATCATGGTATATTTTCACGGTAATGCGGGCAATTTAGGTGGGCGTGCTAATAAATTTAAATTATTTATAGAAGAAGGAGATTTCGCTTTAGCAGCCTTAACTTATCGCGGTTATCCTGGCAGTGAGGGCTCCCCTAAAGAAAAAGATATCATTAAAGATGCTTTAGCTTTTATTGAGAGGCTAAAAATTTTAGGTTATAGCGAGCAAGATATGATTTTTTATGGTGAATCTTTAGGTAGTGGTGTAGTGCTTCAAATAGCGGCACAGTTTGAGCCTTATGCTATAATTTTGGATGCGCCTTTTACTTCGGCTTTAGCTGTGGCTAGAGAAAATTATTGGTATGTGCCTTTGAATATTTTGATGTTGGATAAATTTTTATCACTTAATTATGTGGATCAAGTTAAATCACCAACTTTAATTATTCATGGTACAGCAGACAGTGTAACTCCATTTAGCCAAGGCCAAGCTTTGCATGATGCCTTAAATGTTCCTAAAAAGCTGATAGCGGTGCCGGACGCAGATCATTTAGATTATAGTAATGAGTTTTTATTAGAGCAGATAGAGGAGTTCCTTGAGTCTGAGTGATTATAAAAGTAACTTTGTGGTTCGGCCCATTCGACAAGCTCAGGAGAACCAGGCTCACCAACCGGTTACATCTTAGGACCCTGAGCGTTCAAGCGCAAGCGCAGAACTGGCCGAAGGGCCGTTTGAGTCTGATTTGCTTAATAGCTAAAGGATCTCTCGATACAACAATTATGCTGACGCAAATTGCCACTCGAGAACCGGTTTTAACCTTTTAGGTTCCTGAGGCAAACGCAGTAAAAAAGCACAGTAGCTTTTTTCTAAGAACGACTTGGAGCTGTGCTCCAATAAAGTGATTAGTAAAAACTGAACTGAGTATTGTTCAAAAAACGCCGCAGGCGTGTACCGAAGGGCCGTTTGAGTTAGAGCTAATTATTACATTTAAGAGGCTGCCCCCATTAATGCTTGAAATGCCTAGTTTTGGTAAAGATTAAAGCGGCACCCAACTCATCAGCTTTAGCAATAACCTCAGCATCACGAATAGAGCCACCAGGCTGAATAATAGCTTTAGCGCCAGCTTTAATAGCTAACTCTAAACCATCTGGGAAAGGAAAGAATGCATCTGAAGCAAGAACTAAATCACCAGAAAAATCACTATTTTCTTGTTGGAAATCAGCTAATTTTAGGCTGGCCATACGTACAGAATCTACCCTGCTCATCTGCCCTGCTCCTATGGCTATGGTCGCATTGTGATTAGCGAATAAGACAGCATTTGACCTAACATGTTTCACAGTTTTAAAAGCAAAAATTAAATCCGCTAATTGCTGCTCAGTTGGCTGTGTTTTTGAAACAATTTCTAATTCTTGCGGGTATAGCTCAATTTGATCTTCATCTTGCACTAACACGCCGCCTGAAATAGCTTTGAAATTTTGCGTCTTATATTTAGTTAAATCAGAGCATAATAAAATGCGCATATTTTTTTTACTGGCTAAAAGCTCCGTAGCTTCATCTGTAATTGCTGGAGCAATAATTACCTCAAAAAAGATAGGTTTTATTTGCTCAGCAGTTGCTAGATCTAACTCACGATTTAAAGCCACTATACCACCAAAGCAACTGACAGGATCACCTTTTAGTGCATTTTTAAAAGCAGCTTCAAGATTTTCTGCTGTAGCAACACCGCAAGGATTAGCATGTTTGATAATTGCAGCAGCTGGTTCTGTAAATTCTTTTACTAAAGCATAGGCGCTATCTGCATCATTTAGATTATTATAGCTTAATTCTTTACCTTGAATTTGCTCTGCAGCTAAAAGACCTCGCTCACTTGTTTTATATAGAGCGGCTTGTTGATGAGAATTTTCACCATAACGCAGAGTTTGTACTAATTTACCTGCACTTAAAAAATTTTCTTGTTGAGCTTCAGTCTCTTTATCTAGCCAATTATAAATAGCTGCATCATAGCTTGCAGTTCTAGCAAAAGCTTTAACCGCCATTTTTTGACGGAATTCTAAAGTTGTAGCTCCTTGATTAGCTTCTAATTCAGCAATTAAGATTTCGTAATCTGCTGGATCTGTGATGATATTAAGAAATTTATGATTCTTAGCTGCAGCTCTTACCATGGTTGGGCCACCAACATCAATATTTTCAATAGCTGTAGCAAAATCTGTTCCACGTGAAACAGTTTGCTCGAAAGGATAAAGATTCACAATTACTAAATCAATAGGCTTTATTTCATTTTCTTGCATCGCTTGGAGATGTTCATCTTTATTGCGATCTGCTAAAATACCACCATGAATTAGCGGATTTAAAGTTTTAACACGACCCTGCATAATTTCTGGGAAGCCAGTATATGCTGAAATCTCAATAACTTGCTCGGTAAGCTCTTTTATGGCTTTGTAAGTCCCTCCTGTGGATATAATTTCGACGTTATTTTTTACCAGATAATTTACAATAACTTCTAGGTTAGTTTTATCTGATACAGAAATTAATGCTCTTGCTAATTTTGTCATTTTAATTGCTATTGGTTTCGGCAAATATAATATAGACTAATTATCTATAGTAAATCCTATCATGATCTATAAAAATATTAATAAAGCTAAAGCAGATGAGTTTCGCAATAAATCTATAGTCGCTCTTGATTATGGTGATAGATTTATTGGCATTGCAGCTTCAGATATTAGTCAAATCATTGCCACGCCTGTAACTGTGTTGGAAAGAAATAATATTGAGCGAGATCTTAAGCAAATAGCTAAAATTTTAGAGAGTTATCAAACTAAGCTAATTTTGCTTGGTTTGCCAAATAATCATGATCAAGCCACTGAGAAGACCACACAAAAGGTTAAAAGCTTTGCAAATATTCTTAATCAGCAGCTAGATGTAGATATTTTTTATTTCGATGAGAGATATAGCTCACATGCAGCTTCGCGCGTAACTAATCAAGCTGAGTTTAAAAAATTCTCGCGTGATGATGCGCATGCAGCCTGTTTTGTGTTACAGGGTTTTTTAGAGTTTTTGCGCTGATTTAAGGCTTTTTAAATCAAGAAATTAAGAATGTGCTTAGAGCGAGATTCCATCTTAGGACCCTGAGCGTTCAAGCGCAAGCGTAGAACTGGCCGAAGGGCCGCTTGAGCCTGATTTAATTAACAGCTAAAGGATCTCTCGATAAAATCTCGCATGTGCTCGATCACTCGAGAACCGGTTTTAACAGTTAAGGTTCCTGAGTGCGCCGCAGGCGTGTACCGAAGGGCCGCTTGAGTCTGAGTAATTTTTATTAAAAGCTAAGGGATCTCTCGATGCAACCGTTTTGTCCGGTAGTATGGCCTACAGATACCCTACAAATTTAATCCATAGATAAATGAGCATTTATCAATTTATGCAGCTGCTTTGCTGTTTTACTTGCATCTAATATTACGTGGTCTTTGCGCCCTTTAGCATATGTTAAGAAGCCTTGACGGATTTTTTCGTGAAACTCGTCAGAAAATTTTTCAAATCTTTCATTAGTGCCAGCCCTTTTTGCTACTCTTTTTCTAATTTCTTTAACTGGCAAATCAAAAATAAAGGTTAAATCAGGTGCAAAATTTTGCAAAATCATGCTATCTAAAGCCTCAATTAGTTCAATTGCTAAGCCACGAGCAGCGCCTTGATAAACTTTAGTAGAGAGATTAAAGCGATCTGAGATAACATTTTTACCCTGTGCCAATGCCGGTAGAATCACTTTTTGTACATGCTCAAAACGTGCTGCATAAATAAGCAGCAATTCGCTTTCTGCTAGTAATTTATCTTTGCTACCAGTGATAACTAATTTTCTGATTTGTTCGGCTTCTTTAGTGCCGCCAGGCTCTTTGGTAAAGATAGTTTGGCTTTTAGGTAAGATCTCTTTAAGTAATTCAATTTGTGTAGTTTTACCGCAGGCTTCACCCCCTTCAAAGACGATAAACTTACCCTTGCTTAATTGTTTTTTGCTCACTATATTTGGCTTCATATGATTTTTTGCAATTTTTAAGTCAATGGCCAAAAAAAAACAAGGTTTTATCAAATCTTTCCTTAATGGAAATGTTCGGCTCTTTCGCGAAACTTTTAGCTTTATCCCACAAATCCCTAGTTTTGTGGTTAATAAGAAGCATGAATTAGATGATTGGTCTGAAACAGCGCGGACTAAATTAAAAAATCCAGCTAAGGCAAATTTTGATCTGGGTATATATTTTTATGAGCAAAATCAGGCTGGTGATGCAATAACTCGTTTCAAACTGGCCGGTATCATGCAAAAAAACTATGCTGAAGCCGCATTTTGGCTAGGTAAAGCCTATATTTTAAAAAGTGAATTTACTAAAGCTGGTAATGCATTAGCAGAGGCTAAAAAGCTAGGCTATGATTCAGCAGAAGCTGCATATTTTCATGAGATTTATGTAGCTAAAAATAAAGATGCGCTTAGTTCAGAGCTTCTACAAAAAGATTTCTTTAAGTTTTTTGGTCAAATATTTGATGAATATTATTGCGATAATTATCGCTATATGGGTTATGAAAAGATTCTTGAAACAGTAACAAATCATCTAAGTAAACAAAATGCTAATATTTTAGAAATTGGTTGTGGTAGAGGTGATTTAGGTGTGCATCTGAGAACTAATTTTCCTAGTGGCAAACTAGTAGGTATCGATAAAAGTGAAGCGATGCTTGATTTTGCCAAAGAGCAAGAAATTGTGGTTAAAGCTGCTAAAGAGCAGGATGAAAATATTATTATCACTAATCAAGAGACTGAGCCAAGCCCTGAACATACTAAAAACCCTTATGATTATTTAGTTAAAAAAGATTTTTTAGAATTTTCAGATCCTGACAATACAAAATTTGATTTATTAGTGGCCCGTGGTGCTTTTAACTATATAGAAGATTTTCCAGAAGTAGCTGCTCAGGCTAAGAAGCACATAAAAAAAGGAGGATTATTTATCTTTTATTTAAGTCATGCTTATGACCAGACCGATTTTGGCATGGTAAAACAAGAGTTTAGCTTTCCATATTTTCTTAATCACTTTACTCATAGCGAAGATGAGGTTACAAAACTCTTGAAGAAAGTTGCCTTTAAGCTGGAAACTCGTCAAGATTTTGCACTGGATTTTCTAACTAAAGCTACAGTTTTTGTTTTTAAGAAAAATTAAGTAGAATTTGTAATTTGACAAGTAAGCTCAAGAATTTGTAAACTAGATTTTATTACTGGAGCAGAGGGAATTACAAGATAACTCTGCGATGACTAGAAACAAAACTATGGATAAATATTTTTTATCCGATGCTAAAATAATTAAAAATATTCAAGCTGAATTACCTATTAATTCAGTAAAAACCCGGACCTTTTATCTAAATAATATTGATAAAGAGCAAGATATTCGCTTAAAACTATTCACTTGTCGTTTAATTTTAGGAATTTTTGCGATTTGGCTATTATTTATCATGAGTTTACTTTTTATAATTGGTGCCGAGCAAAATTGGCAATTTAGTGATCAAATTATTATCACCCTCCTTGCTACCACAACTGCCAATCTTATAGGCTTACCTTTAGTTATCACCAAAAGCCTATTTAAGAGTTAAAATTATGTGCTTAGCCATTTTGCTATCACAAAGCGCAAGCAAATCAATGCTAGGATTTTGGGCAAAACTTTTAGTAGTTTTTTTGAAAAAGTTAATCCCTGCTTACTTTTACAGTGCCATCATAAAATTCAATATGAGCTTGTTTATCATGAAAATTAGCTTTGCTGTTAATCAACTTGCCAGATGCTGACCTAGTCACAGCATAACCTCTTTTTAAAGTGTTTTTATAGCTAAGGCTCTCAATTAATTTGCTAGTTGTTTCAACTTTTTGATTAGTTCTTTCTAATTTTTCTTTTAAAGAATTATGTAAATTATTATAAAAATTATTCACTCTTTCAGTTCCACGTGAAACATCATTAAGTAATTTATTTTTCACGTGGAACAATTCGGGCACTGCTTGTTTTTTGCTTTTATAGAGTGCTTGCCAGGCTAGATTAAAGCGGTTATCCAGATCATCGATACGTTGTAAATAATTGCTAAGCAAATCTTTAGGATGTTTTACTAATTTTGCTAAAAATTCGGTTTTCTCAGTAAGGTTATTTAGACGATTAAGTGTGAAACGACGTAAATTAAGCTCATAATTTTGTAATTTCATTTTAAGCTCGTAACCATCAGGTGTGGCAAGTTCTGCAGCAGCTGTTGGGGTTGGAGCACGCAAATCAGCAACAAAATCTGCTAAAGTAGTATCAGTTTCATGCCCAACAGCTGAAATTACCGGTATGGGGCAATTAAAAATAGCGCGCAGTAAGATTTCTTCATTAAAACACCATAAATCCTCTATAGAGCCACCACCGCGGGCTAAAATTACTAGATCTGGTCTATTTTCTTGCTTAAGTTCGGCAAAATAATTTAAAGCATTAGCTAATTCTAATTCAGCTCCATTGCCTTGCACTTGGGCAGGATAAAATAATAGTTCCAAAGGAAATCTTTCGGTTAGGCGATGGCAGATATCATGAAATACCGCGCCAGTTTCAGAGGTTATAACACCTATTTTCTGCGGTATTTTTGGTATAGCTTTTTTATGCTCTGCTAAAAATAAGCCTTCAGCTTCCAAAGCTTTTTTGCGCTTTTCAAAAAGCTCCATTAAGGCCCCTACTCCACCTCTAGCAATATTATGCACTAAAATTTGATAATTTGAGCGCTGTTTATAGGTAGTAATTTTGCCTATTACGGTGATTTCTTCGCCCTCTTCCGGCAAATCTCTAATATTTGCTGCATAATTTCTAAAGCATACAGCATTAATCAGCGCATCTTGATCTTTGAGGTTAAAATAAATATGGCCAGAGCTTGCCACTTTTAAGCCTGAAACCTCACCACGAATTTTTACTAATTGGAAGCTATCCTCTAAGAGGCGTTTCACATGATTAGCTATCTCAGAAACCTGATATTCTGGTAAATTTTGTTCAGATATTAATTTTTCAAACATTTCTTATTTATAATAAAAAATTATGTATTTTGCCATCACAAATAGGAGATGTGTTTACAAGCTATAATAAATTTCGTCTTTATTTATAACTTTATTACTAGTCAAAAAACTACATGGTTTCATAGAGCATAATTTATAAAGAGTAAGCAAATCACAGCTCACCTCTATTTATTTTGCCAGTAAATTTTTGAGTAGGTTACGTTGCGCCTGATCTGCTCTAATAATTTTTGCTTTATTCCAAATAGTGCAATCAATGATTGGTGAGGCTGTTTTGCTAAAATTATAGGTAAAATTATAATTTTTTGGAATAAATTCAGCAAATTCACGATATAGCTCAGCTATAGAAGGTTGATTGCCACTCAAATTAGCGCTGGTAGCAGCAATAGGTTCGCCTAACTTTCTGATTAATTTTTTTAAGAAATTATCTTTAGTAATGCGTAAAGCTATGGTTTGGTTTTTTATATTTAAGTAACGGGGTAGATTCAAATTAGGGCGCTGTTGCGCTATTACTGTGATAGAAATATCTGCAGTGAGTAAACGTAGAATATTTCTGTTAAAGAAAAATAATTTTTCTACCATGCGCCAATCACTCGCAATAATTGCTAAAGGCTTGTTAAATTCACGTCTTTTTAAAGTGTAAATATCTTGCACAGCCTTATTGCTAGACATTTTACAGCAGAGACCAGGCACTGTATCGGTAGGAAGTAAAATTACTTCTTCATTTTTTAATTTTTGAATTATATGATCCATGAATCTAAAATTACTATAACACCAAATCTTAGCCTAATATATGTTAAAATTCTTAGAAAAACAAAAAGAAAAGCAAGAAAATTATGCCGGTTCAAGTAGACGCTTTTTTGCTTATTCTGTTGATAATTGTTTAGTATCTTTACTTAGAATTACTATTTTTGTTTTTTATCTTTATGTGTCTTTAGCCGTTAGTTTTCAAGCTTTTGTAGAAGATTTTTATGTTAAAGTACAAGCTGGGCTTTATGATGCTACCTCATCAAAAGATCTGTTAAAATTTTTACTAACCCATCCAATAAAATACCAATTTCTTTTTATTTTTAGCTTAGTTTTTATAGCTGGCTCACTTTATTGGGTTTTATTACCTGTTAGTAAATTTGGTGGTACTTTTGGTAAATTATCCGTTGCTATCAAAATTGCACGACAAGATGGTCAAGAATTTACCTTAATGGATTCTGTACAAAGATACTTAGTTGGCTTGATTCCGTGGAGTTTCCACATAGTAGTAATTATGTCTTTATTTGCTGGTAATACAATATTACTAATATCTACTGTTTTAGTGATTAGCCTATGGTATCAAACCTCACTTTTAGGTCGCTCTCATTTAGCGGTGCATGATATTATTTGTGGTACTAAGGTAGTAAATAATTCAAGCACAGCTAAACCAATAATTGCCGAGGCTAGCACTAGCGACAAAGCGGTACCTAAAAAAGAAGCTACTAAGTCTAAAGCTAAAAAATCAGTAGCAAGTAAAACAACGACAACCAAGAAGGTTGCTGCAAACACTAAAACGCAACAGAAGGCAGGTAATAGCAAAACAAGTGCTGTTGTAAAAAAAGCGCCTGCAAAGAAGAGGCAAGCTGCAAAGAAAGTTAGTAAAGCTTCTACTAAAAAGTCCAAGAGTGCCAGTAAAAGTTCAGATTAATTAAAATGATGTGGAGTTTAGCTGTGCATTTGCGTATCAGGAGCATTTGTGAAGAGCCATTTTGCTATCACAAAGCGCAAGCAAATCATAGCTGAACTCCACATTGATTTTTAAATCTGTTACCCATGTCTGGCAACATATGTTACCTATGTATGTTTACGCCGTACTTGCCGAAAAAGTATTTGAGTCTGAGTAACTTGTCTAATATGAAAAAACTAAAACTCGGTCATTGCCGCCATAATCCTTATCGGCAGCTTCTAAATAGTAACCTTGATCTTGAAATAATTTAGTTATGGCAGCTTTTTGCTGATGACCAATTTCTAGGATTATTCTAGCTTCAGAGTTAAGATAATTATGTGCTTGTTCAGCAATTTTACGGTAAAAATCTAAGCCATCTTCACCAGCTACTAAAGCCTGCATCGGATCATATAATCTCACATCAGCATCTAAAGCCTCTATCTCTGCTGCTGCTATATAGGGCGGGTTGCTAATTAATAAATCATATTTAGCTGTTATCTCGCTAAATAAATCGCTTTCTATCAAATCTAAACGCTCTGTTACATGGTGCTGCTCAGCATTTTGCTCAGCAATATGTAAAGCTGCCTTGCTAATATCTACTGCTGTTCCACGTGAAACTTTTAGCAAATTAAGTAGAGTTATGATTATGCAGCCGCTGCCTACGCCTAACTCTAGAATATTAAGCTTTGCATCTTTAGGATAGGTTTTTAAGATTCTATCTAGCAAAATTTCAGTATCTGGTCGTGGGTCTAGAACATCTTGGTTAACCATAAAATCTAAACCATAAAATTCTTTTTTGCCTAAAATCTTAGCAATAGGCATATATTGCCTGCGCTTATCTAATAATTGCTGAAATTCATTTAGCTCTGTAGTGCTAAGCTCTTTCTGATAGCTATTATAGAGTGTTAATTTGTCAATTTTTAAAGTGGCAATAAGTAGTAGCTCAGCATCTAATTTAGCGCTTGCAATCCCTTGTTTTTGTAGTAATTTCTGGGCCTTTAGTAAAACTTCTTTGATGAGCATAATTTGTCTAGAGAATTTAAAGAAATAGCTGTTATTGGTGCTGGGCTAATGGGTTGCTCACTTGCTTTAGCATTAAAAAAGCAATTTAGCCAGTTAAAGCTAACTATGTTAGTTAAAAATCCAGAGCAGCAAGAGGATTTAGCTAAAATATTAGATGATGTACAAATTACTACAAACTATACAGCTCTTGCTGAAGCTGAAGTAATTTTTATCGCTACACCACTTAGCAGCTATGCAGATATTTTTGTACAGCTTAATGACAGCAATTTGCATCCAGAAGTTATTATTTCAGATTTGGGCTCAGTTAAAGCCAGTTTGGTTAAATTAGCACAGGATAAGCTAAATTATAATTTTGTTGCGGCTCATCCTATAGCAGGTAGTGAGATTTCAGGTGTTGGTGCATATGTTGAGGATTTATATAAAGGTAAAAAACTCTTAATAACTAGTGATGTTTCACGTGAAACTGAGATTGTTGCAAAAATATGGCAGGATCTGGGCATGCAGGTTAGTTACATATCAGCTGCAGAGCATGATAGAATTTATGCTTATATTTCACATTTAGTACAAAAAATTGCCTTTGCAGCTGCAGACATATTTAATGAAGAAGAGCAAAAGAACGTAGAATTTTTGCGGTTATGTAAGTCTAATCCTAAATTATGGGCAGATATTTTTGCTTTTAATGAGGATGCTTTAAATGCAGCAGAAGATGTTTTAAAAAAATTCTTATCTGAACAGCTTGCTACCTTTGCACCGCAAGAAACGAGTAATAATGTTGTGTTAGATTTAGAAAGTAAGTTAAATTTTTTAGCTTTGATAGCCATATGTTTAAAGAAATTGGTAAATGATTTTGGTTATGCTGATTATGCAGGTAGTGCTTATAAGGATTTGCTCAAATTAACGACATATTTTTCACCAGATAAAAAACTGGGCAATTTTTCTAATTTATTTTTTGTTTAGATCCATATAGGCCAACAAGAATTAGTGTCCATTAATTACTAAAGACGCAAAAAATCTGTAGTTCAGCTTTGATTTGCTTGCGCTTTGTGATAGCAAGATGGCTATTCACAAATGCTCTTGATACGCAAATGCACAGCTAAACTCCAATTTTTTGAGCTTTTAATTTTCAAAGCTGCTACTTATGCATGTCTACACTAAGCTTGCAAGCATAGGTGCAGCAATGGTTGAAAGGCCCGTTGAGTCTGAGTAATTCAGCTCTGATCATATTCATGATGGCTTTACTATTAACCTATCTTTAAATTTTTAAACTGTTACCCATGTCTGGCAACACCTGTTACCTATGTATGTTTACGCTACACCTGCTGGTGGTCCCTGAGCCTGCCGAATGGGCCGGTTTGAAACTTTCAAATTTATGGCCAACCTTGTGGTGCGGCGGAGCTCACCAACCGGTTGGGTGTAATGTTGAGAAGCAAGCTAATATTAAGTTCTATCCTTAAAGTCACACTTTCTAAGGCCACTATTGCATCTAAGCGTGATTTTGCTATTTTAATCCTTCCTAAATTGTAAAAACTTATGAAAAAATATGATGTAATAGTAATTGGAGGAGGGCATGCAGGGGCAGAAGCAGCTTCAGCAGCAGCGCGTGCTGGTGCTCAAACTTTGCTGATTACTAAAGGTTTAGATAAAATAGGTGAGATGTCTTGTAACCCTTCTATAGGCGGGGTTGCTAAGGGGATTATTGTTAGAGAGATTGATGCTTTAGGCGGAGTAATTGGCTTAGCTATTGACCAGGCAGGCACCCATTTTAAAGTGTTAAATGCTAGCAAAGGTGAGGCTGTACATGGCCCTAGAGCCCAAGCTGATCGGATGCTTTATAAAAAAGCCTTACAAAAAATTCTAAGTAATATTGCTAATTTAGAACTATTAGATGCAGAAGTTACTACTATAAATACTGAAGCAAAAAAGATTAAATCAATAAATATTGCTAATGGTGAAGAAATTACTACAGAAAATTTAGTATTAACTACAGGTACATTTCTAAATGGTATCATTCATATAGGTGAGCAGCAAATTTCTGCTGGGCGTAAAGGTGAAGCGCCAGCTTTAAAACTTGCCGAATCAATTAAAAAGCTAGGTTTTCGTATGGGCAGAATGAAAACTGGTACACCACCACGTATAGATGGTAAAACCATAGATTACAGTGAATTAGAAGTGCAAAAAGCTGATAATCCTCCTTTGCCTTTTAGCTTTATGCATGATGAAATTAAGGTGCCACAGCTTGATTGTCATATAACTTATACTAATGAAAAAACTCATGAAATTATCAGGGATAATCTAGATAAGAGCGCTATATTTTCTGGGCAAATTACTTCAAAAGGACCAAGATATTGCCCTTCTATAGAAGATAAAATTGTACGCTTTGCAGATAAAGACAAACATCAAGTGTTTCTGGAAAAAGAAGGCTTAGATGATGATACTATTTATCCTAATGGTTTATCAACATCATTGCCTGAAGATGTGCAAGAAGCCTATATACATTCATTAAAAGGCTTAGAAAACTGTAAGATTACCCAATATGGCTATGCCATAGAATATGATTATGTTGATCCTCGAGAATTAAAATTATCACTAGAAACTAAGCAAATTTCAGGACTATTTTTAGCTGGCCAAATTAACGGAACTACCGGCTATGAAGAGGCTGCAGGGCAGGGGATTATTGCTGGTCTTAATGCAGCTTTAGCAGCGCAAAAAAAAGAGCCGTTAATTTTAAAAAGAAGCGAAGCCTATATAGGTGTGCTAATTGATGATTTAATCAGAGTAGGTACTAATGAGCCATATCGTATGTTTACCTCGCGTGCTGAATATCGCCTGCGTTTGCGCGCAGATAATGCTGATCAAAGATTAACACCAAAAGCGATAGATTTAAATATTGTTCCACGTGAAACTGAAATAAAATTTACAGCAAAAATTACTGATTTAAGAAAATTATTAAATATTTTAGCTGAGTTAAATTTAACTCCGAATGAGGCGGCAAAATATGGCTTTAAGCTCAATAAAGATGGTAAAAGACGTTCTGCTTTTGAGTTACTTAAATATCCAGATATTAGCTATGAAAAATTAGCTGAGATTTGGCCTGAATTGAAGAAGTTTCCTGAGAAGCTTGCTAAGCAGGCAGTAATTGAGGCTAAATATGCTGATTATATCAAGTTACAGGAAAAAGATATTAGCTTACTTGAGAAGGATGAAGAAATAAAAATACCTATAGATTTTGCTTATGGGCAAATTGCTAATCTATCTAGTGAAGTAAAAGAGAAGCTAAATGAAATTAAGCCTGAGAATCTTGGTCAAGCTGCGCGTATTTCAGGTGTTACTCCAGCAGCATTAATGGCTATACTTATAAAGCTTAAAAAAAATAGCTAATTAGCTAGTTTAGTTTGTAGTATTATTTCACTTAAAGTGACAAGCACATGTGTGAAACTAGCACTACAAATTAATGTGGGATTATTAAACTTTGAATTTTTAAAACTGTTACTTATATATGCTGATCCCTTAGGACCTTGAGCTTGTAAGCGTAAGCGCAGCAATGGCCGAAAGGCTGGTTGAGTCTGAACAGTTTAGTTCTAATCACGTTTATGACAGCTATATACTATTAACCTGGTATTAGTTTGTAGTATTATTTCACTTAAAGTGACAAGCACATGTGTGAAAGTAGCACTACAAACTAATGTGGGATTATTAAACTTTGAATTTTTAAAACTGTTACCTATGTCTGGCAACATCTGTTACCTATGTATGTTTACGCTACACAGGCTCAGGGTCCTGAAGTGTTAAATCGGTTCTTGAGAGACAGAAATAGCAAAAAATACTGCTGAGATGGTAAATTCTTTCTAGTTTTGAGCTATTTATTTAGCTAGATATTCCAAAGCAGTGTAGTGTGCTTGCATTTTTGCTTAGAACCTTGGCCTTCGGCAGGCTCAGGCACCGGTTCTTGAGAGAGAAATAGCCAAAAATACTGCTGAGATGCTAAATTCTTTCTAGTTTTGAGCTATTTTAGTTGAGCATATATTTTTAGCTAAAGGCGCGTACATTTAGTCATACTACCGGACAAAAATAAAAAAACATCAAGTTGAAAACTTAGGTTCCCGAGTGATTCTCGGCCTTAGCCGAGAATTTTACCGAGGGGCCAAAGAAGCTGAATAGTTAAACATGAACATCTAAAGGATCTTTCGGTACAAACCTTCGCTTTGCTTCGGTTCACTCAAGA
>CAXDRM010000016.1:0-21176 GCA_963991775.1 uncultured Rickettsiales bacterium
TTGACGCGGGGTGGAGCAGCCCGGTAGCTCGTCAGGCTCATAACCTGAAGGTCGTTGGTTCAAATCCAGCCCCCGCAACCAATTAAAAAGCCCGACCAGAAATGGTTGGGCTTTTTAATTGGTAGGGCAGCATAATTGAACCAGTTCAAATCGAAAACAGGGTTTCTGTTTTCCCCGTCCTTTCGTAAATTCGTTTTAGCAAATTCTTTGCTAAATACTCATTAACTCAAAGGTCATTCACTTGAAAAAATAATTATCAATTATTTTTTCTGCTCTCATCCCCCGCAACCAATTAAACAAACCCTATCCCCTCACTTTCTCAAAGAAAGATTTTTTAAAATATCTGTGGAACTTTCTAGCGAAGCAATTAATTCGTGGTTCATCAACTTCACCAAATTATTAAAACAAATGCGTAATTCTTTGTTTTCTTCATTAGCTTGATAAAGCAGATGTTCAACTTTTTGCATTCTATCTTTAAAACTTTCTATCTCTTTTCTTATTTGGCTTGAATGAGTATTTCTCATAAAATTTAATTTTGTTTCTGCAATCTACTATTGCTTGAAAATTCAATAAATGCAACCAAAAATGCTAATACTAGTCTGTAGAATGATAGAATGCATCTGCTCTACTTGGCTATATGAAAAAAACTGCAAATTCTATACAATTAAAACTAGGTAAAAAAGTGCGTCATCTAAGACAATCTAAAGGATTCTCTCAAGAAGAATTTGCTTTTGAATGCGGCTTACATCGCACTTATATTGGTAGCATCGAAAGAGGAGAGACAAGCATCACCATTAATAGCATAGAAAAAATCGCTAAAGGTCTCAAAATTACTATGAGTGAATTGCTAGATGGGGTGAAGTAATTACACCTTGGCCCTCGACTATTGCTGCGCTATCACTTGCAAACTCAGGTACCGAAACTTTAAAGATGTTATGAGGACTCATCTATTAACGCTTTTTTCTAATTTCTTCGATAAAATGCGCTAGTGATAAAATAGTTGTGTCGTGACTGCTAGGAAATTTATCTTCGCCATTATATACAACAAATTTCTTCTGCACTTTTAAATCTGCACAAGCAATATGAAACCCTTTTTTAATGTTTGGAGTACGATTAGCTTTAATTTCAATAGCCCAATATTCATTGAGTCCAAATTCTATTACTAAATCAATTTCTGCTCCTGCTGATGTACGATAAAAAAAAGATCGAGCATTTACAGGCAAAGTATTAATTATAGTTTCAATAACAAACCCCTCCCAGCTTTTACCAAATATTGGATTACCCAATAATGCTTCGTAATTAGAAATTTGTAGTAATGCATGCACTAAACCACTATCCCGCACATAAGTTCTTGGAGATTTTACCAATCTTTTTTTAGTGTTACCATGCCAAGGTTCTAACCTGCGCACTAATAAAAGATCAACCATAAGGTCCAGATAACGACTTACAGTGATGCTTTCTACGCCAAGTGAACTTGCTAACTTTGAAGCATTAAAAAGCTCGCCTTGACTATGTGCAAGCATAGTCCAAAAACGCATCAATCTAGTAGCTGGGATTCTTGGACCTAATTGAGGTATATCACGTTCAAGATAGGTCCGGATAAAATTTTGTCTCCAATTATAGCTAGCTTCATCATCTAGAGCGGCATAACTATCTGGAAATCCTCCACGCAACCAAAGTTGTTGTAATGATTTTCCTCCAGATTTCTCAATCTCAAATGGATTCAGGCCTGTTAATTCTGTATAATGAATACGACCTGCAAGACTCTCCGAACTTTGTTTAAGCAATTCATTAGTTGCAGATCCTAAAATCAGAAAACGGCCATTACCTCGTCTCTCACGTCGTCTAGCATCAATGATGCCTCGTAACGACATAAACAAATCAGGATAACGCTGAACCTCATCAAGAATCACTAGCTTATCTGCATGTAATTCTAAATAATGGCTTGGATCCTTTAATTTCTGGAAATCTTCTGGATTCTCAAGATCTAAATAAATTGAAGGTTGGGTTTTGGATATTTCATGTGCAAGTGTCGTTTTACCTATCTGACGTGGGCCAAGAATAGCCACAGCTGGATTTTGACCTAAATTATAGATGATTTTTTGTGTTAGTTCTCTTATATACATCCTTGTAATATTAACATAAAATGTTAAATTTGCAAGGATATAACTAGCCATATTTTTCTAACTTCTAAAATGAAGTAAATATCTCAAATTATTTGCTAGGCCTATCTTTACCTTATTGAGAGACTTAATTATTAGGCAAGGCTACTATCGAAAACCAAAAATTTTCAATAGCCTGTACTATCTCACCAAATCTTTCTAAATTAACCGGCTTTATGATATAGCTATTAGCATGTAAATTGTAAGATTTAGTAATATCTTGCTCAGCTTGTGATGAAGTTAAAATTACCACCGGGATTTTTTTTAAAAAATCATCCGCTTTTATCTCTTGAAGTACTTCTCTACCATCTTTTTTAGGTAAGTTAAGATCAAGCAAAATGATATCTGGTAAAATCGCAGCATTATATTCTCCTTCCTGCCGTAACATTTTTAAAGCTATCTCGCCATCTTCAGCTACATGAATGTTACTTTTAATTTTAGCCTGCAAGAAAGCCTCTTCCGTAAGTAAAACATCACCTGGATTATCTTCAACCAACAAAATATCTACCGGTTTTAACATAAAATTTTTGTTGCTCATAATTTGCATTTTATATTGAGTATGTTTCTAGTTTTGGATAAGTAAAAAAGATTTTAGTACCTTTGCCTTCCCTAGATTCAGCCCAGATTTCACCACCTTCTGCTTCAATAATTTTTTTACAAATGGCCAAACCAATGCCCGTACCAGAATATTCATAACGATTATGCAATCTTTTAAAAGGCTCAAAAATTTGCACTAAATATTTCTTATTAATGCCTATACCATTATCAGCTATAGTAAATAAATAATAATCTTCATTATAAATTTCTGACTTTATATCTATAAGCGGATTTTGCTCTTGCTGTTGATATTTTAAACTATTACATAGCAGATTCTGTAATAAACGCATAAAGCGCATCTCATTACCAACTAATTTTAATGAATTATGTAAAGTTATTTTGGCATTTTTACTCTTTATTTCAGACGCTAAATTTTGCAAAACCTTTGCAAAAATATCTGCCAAATCAAATTGTACAATTTTTTGCTCTTCATCACCTAACTTAGAATATTCTAAAATATCTGAAACTAGCTCTTGCATATGTGCTGCGCCACTTTCCAAAAAGGTAAACATGCGTTGCTCTCTTTCAGCTAACTGCCCCGCTAAACGCTTACCTAAGATGTCAGCATAATTTCTTACCATTCTAAGCGGCTCTTGTAGATCATGCGAAGCAATATAGGCAAATCTTTCTAGGTCAGTATTTGATTTAGTAAGCGCAGTGATTAATTTTTCTCGTTCAGTTACATCGCGCCCTATGCCCAAAATAAATTCTTCATCATGCTCATTTTGAAAGCGCACTTTTTTGGTGAATAAAATTTTCTTTTCCCCATCTGGAAAATTTATCTCTTCTATTGTTTCAGACTTACCTGTTTTGAAAGCTTCTTTATCCATTTTAAGAAACTCATCACGCTCTTTTTTCTTGTAACTTTCTAAAGTTGTATAGCCTATTATCTTGTCGCGCTGTTTTTCTGGATAAAGCCTTAAAAAAGATTCATTAGCTTTTACTATTTTAAAATTACGATCTTTTACAAATAATAAATCTGAATTATTTTGCATGATCAGATGCAAAAACTTCTCTGAGCTTATAATTTTTTGCTGTGCATTTTTTAACTCAGTAATATCAGAATGCGTCCCCACCATTCTTACTGGTTTATCTTGATCATCCCATTCAATAACTTTTCCTTTGCAATATATCCAGATCATATGACCTTTTTTATGACGATATCTTACTTCTTGCTCAAAAGGATGCTGGCCTTGTGTTGCTATGTGGCACTCAAAATTAGTAAAAGCTTTTTCAAGATCCTCTGGAAAAATTAATTTCTGCCACTCACTAGGATGATGCTTTTTCTCTTTTGGGTCATAGCCTAGAATCTGCCAAAAACGAGGCGACATATATTCATAATCTTCTTTGATATGCCAATCCCAATAACCATCACTTGCCGCTTCAATGTAAGTATTTACATCCTGCTCTGCTAAAATAAGCTTACGTTCATTTTCTTTTTTTTCAGTAATATCTTGGAAAATCCCAAAAATGCTTGCTACCTCTCCATTATCTGTAAGTGATAAAGCGCATTTTGAATGCACATATTTAGTTTGGCCATCAGCTGCATTAATTCTTAGTGCAAATTCAAAATCTTCTTTATTTGCTACAGCAATTTGTAGATATTCTTCTACTCGTGCCCGATCATCAGGGTGATAAAACTTGATTGCAGAACTTAATTCCGGAGTATAATTTTCTTTAGTAACTCCATGTATCTTATAAACCTCATCAGACCAAAAAAGACTATTATCCGCTAAATTAACCTGCCAATGGCCGGTTTTACTCAAAGATTCTGAAAGCTCTAACCATTTGACTTTTTGCAGTAAATCTTGATATTTGGCAGAATGGCGTTTCTTTTCTATGAGCATTATAAACCTTTTTTAGCCCTATCAAGACTATTCCCATTACAAGATGAAATTTGCAAGGTTTTTTGTCAAATTAAAATTTTGACTTGGCTGAAAATAGGATTAAAGATGTTATTAGGTAAATATTGCCGTCAAATTTGATCATGAAACTCAAAAAAGTTTTTAACACATTATCACATGAAATTAGCGCGGCGCTGATTATTATAACTATTGCTCTATTTATAGCCTGGCAAATTAGTAATCACGAAAAAAAGTTGGTTATTAATTCCTTAAGTGCTGAAACACAGTTGCTGGAGCATCATATTAAAGATCAGCTTAATGCACAATTTCTTGCTTTAGAACGTATGGCCGCGCGTTGGTCAATAAGAGGCAGAACTCCTAAATTAGAATGGCAGGCTGATGCTAAAAATTATGTAGCGGATCAACATCCTTTAAAAACTGTAGTTTGGTTGGATAAAAATCTTTCTATTCGTTTTGTACAACCGCTTGCAGATTTTCATTTTGATAAAGAAATTGATTTTGAGCTGGAGCGACAAAATTTACAAAAAGAATTAGCAAATGTTTCAGCTGAAAATATTATAACTACTAACCCTAAACATTCTGCATATAATTATTTATTTGCCTATTTCCCCGTATTTGCAGCAAATAAATTTGACGGTTTTATTTTAGGTATTTTTGATATTAAAGAGTTATTAAAAGATATCATCAGTGATCATTTTCTGGATAATTATCTTGTAGAAATAAAACAGCAGCAAAAATCTATATTAAAAAGCTTTGATAAAATCACCCCTTACCAAAAAAAATTTAGCTTTGCACATGATATTAACATTTATCATACCAAGCTAAATTTTGTGATAATGCCTAAATTAACCAATCTTAATAATAATTATTCCAAAATTTCCGATATTATCCTTGTAGTTGGTATTATCTTTGCTTTGCTCATTATTATCATCATTCGGTATGTCAAAAAATCTGGTGGGTTAGCAAGAAATATTCGTGAAAATGAGGCTGAGCTAAAATTACTATATACCTCTATAATGCAAAGCGAAGAATTAGTTATCATAACTGATGCGAATGTAGATAATCTACAAATGAAATTTGTTAATGATTATGCGGCCCGTAAAGTAACAGGTTACAGTGCTGCAGAATTACTAGGTAAATCACCAAAAATTTTCCAGGGCAAAAATACTAGTCCAGTCACTACTCGAGATATGCGTTTTGCCTTACAAAAAGGCGAGAAATTTAGCTGTGAATTAACTAACTATACTAAATCTGGAGCAGAGAAACTTATCTTTCTAAAAATTCTCCCGGTAAAAAACAATATTGGGCAAGTTACTAATTTTGTGGCTGTGCAAAGAGATATTACTAAAGAACGTGCTAATGAAATTGAGCGTGAGACTTTAATCGAACAGCTTTGTAAATCAAATGAAGAATTAGATAATTTTGCTTATATTGCCTCGCATGACCTGAAAGAACCTCTGCGCGCCATTAGTAATCATGTGCGTCTCTTAAATGATGAACTTAGCGACAAGCTAAATGATAAGATAAAACATCGTATGCACCGTTTAAGCTTTCTAACTAAAAGAATGACTCGGTTAATTAGTGATTTACTCTATTTTTCTAGATTAGGTAATGAAGAGCTATCAATCAAAACTACTGATCTAAATGAGCTAGTCAAAGATATTAAAGAAACTTTGCGTGACAATATAGAAGAACATCAGGTCACCATAAAAATAGCGCAAAAATTACCGGTAATAAAATGTGACAAGGTGAGAGTGCGTGAATTATTGCAAAATCTAATTATCAATGCCATCAAATATAATGATAGTAAGAAAAAACTTATTGAGATTGGCGTTAAGCAGGACAAAATTTTCTATGTAAAAGATAATGGTATTGGTATTGATCCAAGATTCCACCAAGATGTGTTTAGAATTTTTAAAAGATTACATAATGAAAGCGAATATGGTGGTGGTACTGGCTCAGGTCTTACTTTTATCAAAAAAATTATTGAGCAACATGGTGGTAAAATTTGGTTAGAATCAAAGCCTGGCAAAGGTACTATTTTTTATTTTACATTGAGTAAAAAAGATGAAAGCAGCAAAAATAAATGAATATCTAATTATCGTTGAAGATAGTGATGATGATTATGAAATTACTCTGGCTGCTCTTGAACAAGGCTCCAAACCTGATCTAGAAATTTTTCGTGCCAAAAATGCGCATGAATTAATGTCTATTTTAACAAATCAAACTTATTTACCTAAGCTAATTATTATGGATCTTAATTTGCCTGGGCAAGATGGCACAAATATTTTGGCAGAGCTAAAAGAAAACAGCTTATATAAAGAGCTTAATGTCGTAATTTTAACTACTTCCGATCATCATAAAGATGCAGAGCTTTGTGAACTTTATGGCGCAAAACAGGTTTTACATAAAAATATTGATATGGATAAATTTTTTAGTGATATAGCAGCATTTAAAAAACTGTGGTTTTAAAGTTTAAGAATGCTATCATAAATCCCAGGTGTAATTTAAATGGGTGGTGGTTATATGAGAGAAGCAGTTATAAAAAAAACTTACAGAGCTTTAATTATTGATGATTCTCAGGATGATAGAGAATTTTTCAGTCATAATTTGCAACAGGATAAAAATAATAATTGGGAAATCTTACAGGCCAAAAGCGCTGAAGCTGCTAAAGAAATTTTAGTGAAAGAAAAAGTAGATATAATTTTATTGGATTATTCTTTGCCACAGCAAAATGGCTTGGATTTCTTAAAAGAATTCCGTACTCGCAGTAAATATGATGCCGTGATTATGCTGACTGGCCAAGGTACCGAAGCAATAGCTACTGAGGCAATGAAATATGGCGCAAATGAATATTTAGTGAAAGATCATATTACGCAAACTAATATGCTGACTAATATTTATCATGCGATGGATCATGCTGATACTAAAAAAACCATTGCTAAACAACGCGCAGAATTAGAATTATTTTCTTATAGTTTAGCACATGATCTAAAAGAGCCAGTACGCACTATTAGTAGCATGGTGCCACTTATTGAGCAAAAATTAGAAAATAAAAATTCTGAATTAGAAAAGCATTTTAATTTTATCGAGCATGCTAGCATATATATGCAGAATTTGCTGAGCAATTTAGAAAATTACAATCGTCTAGAAAGCAATCCCAGAACTAACCAAGAAGTAGCTTTAGATGATGTAGTTAGCAAAGCCTGCAATAATATGCAGCAAACTATTACAGAACGCTCAGCTCAAATAAATTATCAAAATCTTCCTAAAATTCATGCTAATGAAACCGAGCTAATCCAGCTAATGCAAAATCTTTTTACCAATGCAATTAAATTTTGCAAAACTAAGCCAGTCATTGATGTGTCAGCTGAAGAGCAAAATAACATGTATCAAATTACAGTATGTGATAATGCTATAGGCATTGCTAGTGAAGATTTAGAGAAAATTTTTGATCCTCTTTCTCGCCTTAATAGTGGCTTTGAATTTCCTGGCACAGGCCTTGGTCTAGCGATTTGCAAAAAAATAGTGAGCAAATTTAGTGGCGAGATTTGGGCAGATTCTGAACCTGGGAAGGGCTCATGTTTCCATTTCACTATACCAAGATGAGTTAACAGATTATTGGGTTTTAACTCTGATTCGCTTGCGCTTTCTGCGAAATGCTCTTGATACGCGAATGCATAGTCAAAACCCAATAATCTGTTGCTAATCAGGGAAATATAAAATTAGAAACTATGTTTGTATAGAAAAACAACAGCATAATAGATATTATGCTGTTGCGTTTTAAACCAAATAAAGATTAGATTTGATGTTAATTATTAAAAAGTGATTTTTTAATATATTGGCTGGACCAGGCAGCAAGAAGCTTTGCGACATATTCACCATCGCGAGGATTTTTCATCAATAAATGATCAGCCTTATCAAGTGCTACAAAACTTTTAGGATGTTTGGCTGCTTCATAAATTTTGCGCGCATGCTCAAGTGGCACGGTTTCATCAATTGGCGAATGCATAACCAATAAAGGTTTTTTTAAATTAGCAATATTTTCGCTGATTTTCTGTTCATTCGCATCATCAATAAATTGCTTTTTAATTTTAAAAGGACGGCCTGCCAGCTTAACTTGTGCCTCACCTTCCTCATTAATCTTATCTAAAGAACAACCAAATTGTTTTAACACATTAGTGGCATTTGAAGGTGCTCCGATAGTTGCTACAGCTTTGACTTTCTTAAGTTTACTTGCCGCTACAATTGTGGCAGCACCACCTAAACTATGACCAATCATGATATCTGGAGCTTGTAAATTCTTGCTCATATATTGATAAGCTGCGATTAAATCTTCGACATTAGAAGAAAAATTTGTATTGGCAAAATCACCTTTACTTTTACCAAGGCCAGTAAAATCAAAACGAAATAGAGCTATGCCTTCTTCATTTAGAGCTTGCGACACTCTATTAATGGCGTTTAAATCCTTACCACAAGTAAAACAATGCGCAAATAAAGCATATGATCTAATTTTTTCTGCTGGAGTTTCCAATTTAGCTGCTAGGTCAAAGCCATGTGCACCTTTAAAAATAATTTTTTCTGCTGGCATATTTGTAATTTATTAAGGTTGTGCAAAAGTAAGATTTGGGCTGTGCATACGCGTATCAGGAGCATTTCGTAGAAAGCGCAAGCGTATCAGAGTCTAAATCTTACTCTTGCAGAAAGATTGCCTCAAATTCGCACAAACTCTCTTTTTTGGGAAATTAAAATTAATTAATTTTATTTAATGGTAAAAAAGCTTATTTATCAAATAGATAAAAAAAATTTTAAGGTGAAAAATGTCTCTAATCTCAATTCTGCAATTTCTTGCATATGCTTTTATATTTTTTGTTGGTGCAATTTTTTTGGCAATTATCGTCACTTATATTGTTGATAAAACTCAGACCAAACAAACTATCAGGCGTAACTATCCAGTTATTGGTCATTTTCGTTATTTCTTTGAACATGTTGGTACTTTCTTAAGACAATATTTCTTTGCTATGGATCGTGAAGAGCTACCTTTTAACCGCGCCGAACGTTCTTGGGTTTATCGTGCTGCCAAAAATATTGATAGTACAGTAGCTTTTGGCTCAACTAGAAATATTTATCAAACTGGTACAGTATTTTTTGCTAATTCAATGTATCCAAGTCTCGCTAATGATAATGAAGATATTAGTGTTACTTTTGGACCGCAAACTAAAAACCCTTTTAGCACAAATTCGTTTTTTAACATCTCAGCAATGAGTTATGGGGCGCTTTCTACTCCTGCTGTGCGCGCTTTATCCCATGGCGCCAAAAAAGCTGGTATTTGGCTAAATACCGGTGAAGGTGGCGTTTCGCCATTTCATCTTGAATCAGGTTGTGCTGTAATTTTCCAAATTGGTACTGCCAAATTTGGGGTAAGAGATAAAGCAGGAAATCTTTGCCCTGAAAGATTAAAAGAGGTTGCTAGTAAAGAGCAAATTAAAATGTTTGAAATCAAACTTAGTCAAGGTGCAAAGGCAGGTAAAGGTGGTATCTTGCCTGGTGCTAAGGTTAATGAAGAAATTGCTGGCATTAGAGGTATTGAAATTGGCCAAGATGCTATTAGCCCTAATCGTCACCCAGAAATTGAATCTGGAGCTGATTTACTTAAGATGATTAACCAAGTTAGAGATATTTCTGAAAAACCTGTTGGTATAAAATTTTGTGCTGGTGATTTTGGCGAATTTGAAGAGCTATGCCAATTAATCAAAAATACAGGCGCTGAGCAGGCACCTGATTTTATAACTATAGATGGCAGCAGCGGAGGCACTGGTGCAGCACCACAAAGCCTAATTGATAATGTGGGTTTGCCACTACGTGAAAGTCTACCTAGAGTAATTGACCTATTAGAACAATATGGTTTAAGAGAACGCATAAAAGTGATCTCAAGTGCTAAATTAATTACTCCTGCTGAAGTAGCTTGGGCAATGGCTATTGGTGCTGATGCTGTAAATAATGCAAGAGGTTTTATGTTTTCACTTGGCTGTATTCAGGCATTGCAATGTAATAAAAATACCTGCCCAACCGGTATTACTACTCATAATAAAAAATTACAAAAAGGTTTAGATCCCACTAATAAAGCAGAAAGAGTTGCACATTATGCAAAAAATATGATGAAAGAAGTAAATATTATTGCTAATTCTTGTGGCGTAACACATGCACGTAAATTAGAAAGAAAACATTTACGTATTGTTAATGATCATGGTCATTCACAAGGCTTTACTGAATTTTATAAAGATGCAGTTTAGTTATATGGCTTAAGTTTATTCATCTAATTTAGCGATGATGTCACTAAAGAGATTAAACAGATCGCTTGTTGGTGAATAAGGTAGATAGATTATTTTAGCTTGTGTGTTTTCTGCCAACCATTTTGCATAGGTTTTATTATCAAAAGGTGATACCAAAGCCAAAATAGGTTCTTGTTGCTGATCAAGTAGTTTTTTTGTTTCTAGTAAATATTTTAGAGAAGGATTTACACCTGGTAGTTTTTCTATAGTAGTAATTTCTTCTAGCTCCAGCCAATCCAGAAGATAATCATAATTTTTATGAATAGTAACAATCTTGCTATTTTTTAAACTAGCAGCTTGTTTTGCCCATTTAGTGATTGCTGCACTTAATTTATTTGCAAAATCTTGCTCATTTTTTGCATAAAACTTCGCATTATCTGGGTCAATTTTACTAAGTATATTGCTAAAATTTTTAGAAATAATCAGCAAATTATGCGGATTTAGATAAAAATGAGGATTACCATCAGGGTGATTATGCCCATGCTCATCTGTTGCGTGATGCTCAGCTAGTTCGATTAACTCTATGTAATTAGCTGCAATAAAATGGCCAGCAGCGCCTGGCATAATTTTACTATTATTAGCGCTTTCTAAGATTTTGGGTAGCCAATTGCCTTCCAAGCTTGCGCCGTTGCAAATTAATAGATCCGCTTTTTTAGCTTTATTAATCAAGCTAGGTTTTACAGTAAGATCATGTGCATCGTGTAATGGTTTTACAGCAAGGGTAATATTTGCTTTATCTTGTGTAATTTCACGTGCTAGGCTTGCCCATTCAGCAGTACAGGCAAAAATTTGTAATTTTGCTTGAGCTGTATGTGCCTGTAATATAATAAAAAAAATCCAAAATAAACTGCGTAACATGGCTATTTTTTGTTAAATCCTAGAAAACCAACACATTATAATTGGCTTTTATAAAAAAACCTAAAAATTTTAGCTAATTTATGGTATAATATGTGGTTATAACTTTGTGCAATATGAAAGAAAAAGAACAAAAGCCTAACATTGAACAAATTACTCAAAAAGCCATAAAGCTTGCTAAAGCACGTCGTTTTGAAGGTTCTAACCCGTTTGTTATAGCTTTTTCTTATTTAGTTGGTGGTGGAGGGCAATATGATAAAGGTATTAAAAATGGTATTTTAGAGACTGAAGGAAAAAACCCAGATAACAGTCAAAATGGTCGTTTTTTGAATTATTCAGTACAATTTGCAGCTTTATTAGCTTTATTAGCAGCAGCATTTTTAGCGGTAAATTTAATTAGCGTAGTTACTTTAGTGGTGGGTAGTGCTGCTGGAACTGGTTTGGTAAGTGCAGCAATTTTTGGCTTTCGTTCACATATGTTACAAAAAGGTAAAAATCTGGTTCAAGAAGAATATGAACAGCTTTATCAGGAAGAATTAATAGATTTAAAAGTTAAAAAAGAGATTCTTGAGGCCAAATCTGCAGGCAAATCGGATAAGAAAGACTTATCTAGTGATGTAGCTAATTTGTTAGAAAAAAGTAAAGATCAGCCTGCTTTAGAAATTGGTTAATTTTTTTCCATATAATGTCACAATAAAAATAGTTGTTAAAGTGACCACAATAGCACCACCAGTAGGTACATCAAAATAATAAGATATGGCTAGGCCACCAGCTATTCCTAAAAATGAAAAGAGTGAACCCCAAAAAGCCATATTCTGGGCAGAATTACAGATTTGCCTACTAGTTGCTGCGCTTATTAACAGCAAAGCATTAATAAGTAAAATACCTACTATTTTTATATTAAGTGCAATAAATAAGGCAAAAATAGCGATAAAATAAAATTGAACTTTATTAGCTTCAGTACCTAATTCTGCAACGGCTAGATTTTTATTGAGCGAGATCAAAATTAATTTATCCCAAAATTTTCTTAGAAAAATAAAGATTACCAAATTTAAGATAAGCATTAATACTAGATCATATTTTGTAACAGTCAGAATATTGCCAAAGAGAAAAGTTTCTAGATCAAAAGCTAGATCATTTTTTACTGATATCATTACTAAACCTAAAGCTAGGCTAGAGTGAGCGAGTATACCTAAAATTGTATCACTGGGAATATTGCCTATTTTTTCAAGATGGTTAAGCAATAATGAGAAAAGCAACAGCACAAATAAAATGCTTAGATCAAGATTAATGCTTAATATTAAGCTTAATGCAATGCCTACAATGGCGCTATGTGCCAGTGAATCGCCAAAATAAGCTTTTCTTTGCCACATTACTAAAGCACCGAGTGGGCCTGCCACTAAACTGAGTAAAAATCCGGCTATTAATACGTTAAAAAGAAAATGATCGAACATAGTAATCTTTAATGTGTATGATCATGTTGATGTTTATAAAAGCTAAAATTATTAGCGTAATTTTTACCAAAAATCTCAATGAATTTTGGATCTTCACTTAAAGCTTCTGCTGTACCAGAACAACAAATATGACGATTTAGACAATATACTTTACTAGTTTTAGAAAGCACCATATGCAGATTATGTGATACCAGAATTACTGCAAATTTATATTGATTATGCAATTTATGTAGAAGATTAAAAAATTCTAATTGAGAGTTTATATCCAAATTTTGATCAGGTTCGTCTAACAAGACTAAATTAGGTTGACCATGTAAACTACGGCACAGTAAAACTCTTTGTAATTCTCCGCCGGAAAGATGATGCAGATTTTTTTTCAAGAGCTTTTCAAGTTTTAATTCTACAATAAGATTTTGCTGCACAGATTTTTGATTTAGCTTTAAAAAATCAAGAGTAGTAAGAGGTAAAAAACTTGTAACTGCTAGCTTTTGTGGCACATAGCCAATTTTAGTTTTTTTGGTTATTTTAACACTACCTTTGCTTGCTTTGTTGATGCCTAAAATTAATTTTAATAAGGTTGATTTTCCTGCTCCATTAGGACCAATCACGGCAATTAATTCACCTGCTGCAAGTTTAAGTGAAATATCTTGAAGAATATGTTGTTGCTGTTCTTGATAGTAAAGATTTTTGATCTCTAACAGAACAGTCATATTTTTAAGATGCTTAGTTTATTAGTGGCAATTTTTACAAATGCCTAATACTTCTACAGCAACTTTTTGTGGCAAGAAATTTTTTTCTTTCGAAAGATTCAAGATATCGCAAGTAATGCGGTTATCACAATATACATATGTTTTGTGACAATCTTTACAAATAAATATTTGATATGAAGCATGTTCTGCATAATGCTCACAAAAAATATAGCTATTAGTAGTATTAATTTTATGAACAAAATCATGTTTTTCTAAAAACTCTAATGCACGGTAAACAGTTGGAGGTGCGGCGCCTTTTTTATCAATTTTTAATTCGTCAAGAATATCGTAAGCCTTGATCGGAGTATTAGCGATAATAATTTCTAAAACTTTTTGACGATCTTTAGTAAGACGTAATTTGTTTTTTTCGCAGTAACTTTTTACTTCTTCTATAACCTGTTGCACCATTTTCTGCCTATTTTTATTGCCATGTGAAATTATTATAATCTAACGAAAAAAGCAAATTGCAAGTAGAACTTGAAGTCAAATTGTAATTAGCAGTGTTTTTTGTGCTCCAAACATTATCTATATCTGTAGAACAGGCATTATAAATAGAGTAGCCTGCGACTGAGCCATGATAAGGTAAACCATCATCCATTTTAAGATCAATTTTATATGCTATATTGCTATCTATGGTTTGCTTAAAATTATCATCAGTGGGATCAGGTGAATGTTTTTGTGTTACCAAATAATTTTGTTCTTTGCTAAATTGATTGTGAATATTCACACTACTAAAATGTAAGGAGCAATCAGGATGTATTAAACATTCAGGATAGTTAACATTTTTGTTGCCTCCGCTGCTACCTATAAATTCTCCTTTAATAAAACCCACTAATTTTAATTGCTGCCAGGCAGCATTTGACTCTGCACCACCAATAGCTGGTACTGCGCTTGCACCGCTAGCATAATCGATGAAGCCATCACCATTACCGGCATTAGTAGCACCATTAATTAAATTATTAGCACCGCTTAAATCACCAGCTACGTCATTATATTGTTCTTGAAATAATTGATAGGCTTTTTGATATTTGCTCACCTGATCAATAAAACCAATAATTCTACTATTTTCTAATACTGATTGTGAAAGGCTTACCCCTACAATAAGCAAAGCAATAATGCTGACCACAATTGCTAATTCTACTAGAGTAAAGCCAGTTTTACTACGGTGTTTCATTTTAGCTTAGCTTCACAAAAGTTAGAGTAATCAGCAATATCATCAACAGGATCAAGATTCCTAAAATAGTATAGTTCTTAGTTTTTTTGGTTTGATGTAGTTTGCTATGCGGCATTTTCTTAAAATTTTCTTACTAATTTAGCTAGGGAATAATATATTGCAAAGCAATATGTCAAAAATTACACAAGTTACACGTTACTATCAAATTTTATTACCACAAAAACTAAAGCATAGTTTTACCTATGGTAGTAACACAAAATTAGAGCTTGGTGATTTGGTAGCGATACCTTTTGGTCGCCAGCAGAAAATCGGTTTGGTGTGGCAGGAAATTAAACAGCTAGATTTTGCTGAGCATAAATTGAAATATGTCAGCGAAGTTGTAATTCCGCAATTTTTTACTGCACAATTTCGTGAGTTTTTTAAATATTTTTCCGATTATAATGTGGCAAGTTTGGGGCAGGTGTTAAAATTGGTTTTGCCGCCAGAAGATATCTTACTTAAACAAGATACAGAAATTTTCTATCACCAAGCTAAGCAGCAGAATTTAACACTAACAGCTAAGCGAAAAAAATTACTAGAATTATTTGCAGAAAATAGTCAAATTTCTGCGAGTAAATTAGCCGAGTTTGGTTTTGCACGTAACTATCTGCATGCGCAATGTAAAGCAGGTTTGTTAATTGAAACTAGCAGAGAAAAAAACTATCAACAAAAATTAGAGCTTAGCAAATATCAAGCGCCAAAATTCTCGGCAGCGCAACAGCAAGCTTATCAGCAAGTTTTAACTCAGTGTGCAAAGCAAAAATTCAATACAGTATTTTTGGATGGGGTGACTGGCTCTGGTAAAACCGAAATTTATTTTGCGGTTATAGCAGATATTTTAAATAATAAGCCAGATGATGGTCAGGTACTTATAATGTTGCCTGAGATTTTGCTTACTAACCAATTTATTGAAAAATTTGAGAAGCGTTTTGGTTTTGCACCTGATTTATGGCACTCTGCAACTAGCGTAAAAAAGAAGCAAAATATTTATCAGCAGCTGTTAGCAGGCTCAGGCAAAATTATTATTGGCACACGCTCTGCTTTGTTTTTGCCCTTTAAAAATCTTAAATTCATCATTGTTGATGAAGAGCATGATGGTTCTTATAAGCAGGAAGAGGGCTTAGTTTACCATGCCAGAGATATGGCGATTGCAAGGGCATTCAAAGAAAATATTCCTATTTTATTAGCATCTGCTACTGCCTCTCTTGAAACTAAATTTAATTGTGAGCAAGGTAAATATCAGCAGGTAAGATTGACTGAACGTTTTGCTGCAAATTTACCCGAAATAGAATTGCTCGATTTAAAAAAAGAGCTGCTAGAATCAGGTAAATTTTTGAGTAAGAATTTAACCGAGCAGCTCACAAGAAATTATGCAGCTGGTCAGCAAAGTTTGCTTTTTCTGAATCGCAAAGGTTACGCACCACTTAAAATCTGTGCTTCTTGTGGTTTCAAATTTGATTGTCTTAATTGCGATAGTTTTTTAGTTGAACATCGTGGTAAAAAAATGCTTTGTTGTCACCATTGTGGTTTTAGCATGCCGACAGTTGAACATTGTCCAAAATGTAAAAGCACAGAGCTAATTTCTTATGGACCAGGCGTAGAGCGTATTCATGAAGAAATTCAAGAAAAATTTCCTGAAGCGCGTATTGCTTTACTTACTGCTGAGCAGGTTAAAAATCCAAATAGTGCCAAAGAGTTGCTTGAGCAAATTACTCGTGGCGAGATTGATATAATTATTGGCACACAAGTTATTACTAAAGGACATCATTTTCCCAAGCTAACTTTAGTAGCAGTAGTAGATAGTGATGCAGCTTTGGCTTTTGATTTGCGGGCTAATGAAAAACTTTATCAATTACTTACCCAAGTTGCTGGTCGGGCAGGGCGGGCTGAGTCACCTGGTAAAATTATTATTCAAACTTATAATCCAGAAAATAATGTATTACAGGCTTTAAAATCTGCTGATCAGGTCGGATTTTATCAGCAAGAAATTGCCATGCGTCAGCAATATAATTTGCCACCTTTTGCTAAATTTATTGCAGTAATTATTAGTGCAGCTGATGAAGATTTAGTTAAATTAGCAGCAGAAAATTTAGGTAATTATCTTAAAAATTATCAGAATTTGGAGATTATGGGTCCGGTTGCTGCGCCGCTCAAATTTTTGCGTAATAAATATCGTTATCGAATTTTAGTCAAAGCGCCAAAAAATATTGCAGCTAGTAAAATCTTTGCAGAAATTTTACCTGATTTATTAGCCCAACAAAAATTGCATTACAAAATAGATGTTGATCCCCAGAATTTTTTATAAAATCAGTATAGTACATAATCCGGTTCTTGAGCGCCGTCCTGAGTGCGCCGCAGGCGTGTACCGAAGGATGGGTTTGTACCGAAAGACCCTTTAACCAAATTAGTATCTTGTGCAGTTATTTTGCACCAATATCAAACAAAGTTAAGGATGTATTTAATCGCTCGGGCAGTCCTCGATTTTTATCAAATATGGGTTGAAAAAAATCTGTGTAATCTCGCTCTAAACACATCCTTAACTTTTTTAAGAAGTTTAGTAATTTTACTTGTAAAATTGCATGTAATCAGTTAGATAATTGTTCTGATTTTCTAGAAAATTTATGACAGCCCAATTCATAACAAATAAAATAGTAGCTAAAAGATATGTAAATGCTTTATTTGCACTTGCTAAAGAGGCAAAGCAAGTTGATAAAGTGTGGCAAGATCTTTGTGCGTTACAGTCATTATTTAGTAACTCTCCTAAAGCTGCATCGATCATTGCAAGTAGTAATGTGCCCCAAGCATTACAAGCACAAATTATTACTGCTATTGAACAAAATCTAAAGCCACAAAAATTAACTAAAAATTTTTTAGCTTTGTTAAAAGAGCATAATCGTCTTAATATTTTGACTCTAGTTATTGCAGCTTTTGAAGCTGAAATGGAAAAAGATCAAGGCATAGTTGCAGTTGCAGTTTATAGCGCTACTAAGTTAGATAATAAGCAGCAGGCAGAGCTTGCTAAAATTTTGCAAGAAAATTATAAAAAAGAAATTAAATTAAGCATTACGCTTAAACCAGAATTACTTTCAGGTTTTGTAGTAAAAGTTGGAGCAAAAATGGTGGATTGTTCACTTGCTACTAAATTAAAAGTGTTTGAAGCAGAGAGTAAAAAAGCAATGTTAAATATCATATAATTTATGAGGTAAGTAAATGGATGTTAAAGCGGTTGAAGTATCAGATCTCCTAAAGAAACAAATTAATGAGATTGGTAATCAAGCAGAACTTTCAGAAGTTGGTGAAGTAATTTCTGTAAGTGATGGTGTAGCAGTTTGTTATGGTTTAGATGATGTACAAGCTGGTGAAATGGTCGAGTTTGAAACTGGCGTTAAAGGTATGGCTCTTAATTTAGAAGCTTCAGCTGTTGGTATCGTGGTATTTGGTGATGATCGCGCTGTACAAGAAGGTAACACTGTTAAAAGAACTGGTGAGATTGTAGAAGTACCAGTTGGTAAAGAATTGCTTGGTCGTGTAGTTGATGGTTTAGGTAATCCTATTGATGGTAAAGGCCCGTTAAAAGCTAAAAAATCAAGCCGTGTTGAATTAAAAGCTCCTGGTATCATTGCCAGAAAATCAGTGCATGAGCCGGTACAAACTGGAATTAAAGCAATTGATAGTTTGATCCCGATTGGACGTGGTCAAAGAGAGCTAATTATCGGTGATCGTCAAACTGGTAAAACTGCAATTATTTTAGATACTTTTATTAATCAAATTCCGATTCACAAATCAGGTGCAGAAAAAGACAAGCTTTATTGTATTTATGTGGCAATTGGGCAAAAAAGATCATCAATTGCACGTTTTGTAAAACAGCTTGAAGAATCAGGTGCTTTAGAATTTTCGATTGTGGTAGCAGCTTCTGCTTCAGATCCAGCTCCTATGCAATTTTTAGCACCATATACTGGTTGTGCTATGGGAGAATTCTTTAGAGATAATGGCATGCATGCGCTTATTGCTTATGATGATTTAAGTAAACAAGCTGTGGCTTATCGTCAAATGTCATTATTATTACGTCGTCCTCCAGGCAGAGAAGCATATCCTGGTGACGTATTCTTCTTACATTCAAGATTATTAGAGCGTGCAGCTAAGATGTCTGATGAGCTTGGCGGTGGTTCTTTAACTGCTTTACCAGTAATTGAAACTCAGGCTGGTGATGTATCTGCTTATATTCCAACTAACGTAATTTCGATTACAGACGGACAAATCTTTTTAGAATCTGAGTTATTCTATAAAGGTGTGAGGCCTGCGGTAAATGTTGGTTTATCTGTATCTCGTGTGGGTTCTTCGGCGCAAGTAAAAGCGATGAAGCAAGTTGCCGGTTCAATTAAGCTAGATCTAGCGCAGTATCGTGAAATGGAAGCATTTGCCCAATTTGGTTCTGATCTTGATGATAGTACAAAAAAGCTCTTAGATCGTGGTGCGCGTTTAACTGAACTATTAAAACAAGGTCAATATAAACCATATCAGGTTGAAGAGCAGGTTATTGTGATTTTTGCTGGTGTTAATGGTTATCTTGATGCTGTGCCTAGAGATCAAGTAACGCGTTATGAGCAAGAGTTATTGCAAGAAATTAAAGTTAACAAAAAAGAGTTAGTTGCTGAGATTCGTGAACAAAAGAAAATCAGTGACGAGCTTAAAGCTGAACTTAGTGCTTATTTAGCAGAATTTAGTAAAAACTTTAAATAATGGCTGATTTAAAAGCTCTTAAAGGGCGTATTAACAGTGTTAAACAAACGCAAAAAATTACCAAAGCAATGAAGATGGTTGCAGCTTCTAAATTGCGTAAAGCAAGAGAAGCAGCAGAAAATTCTCGTCCTTATACTAATGCTCTACAAGAAATTGTGGCAGCTCATAAAAAAGGTAATTTAGCGCCAGGTGAGCGTTCTTTAATTTATGGTGTTGATCAAGTTAAGTCTATCTTACTATTATTAGATACTACTGATCGTGGTTTATGTGGTGGTTTAAATACTAATGTAGTTAAAGAGACTTTACGCAAGGCTCATGCATTTAAAGCCCAAGCTTTAGAAGTGAAAATTTGGTGTGTGGGTAAAAAAGGCTATGAGTTAGTTAAAGCTAAAGCACCAGAATTTTTATATAAAGATCAATCTGGTTATAGTTCGGACAAAATCACTTATAATTCTGCTAAGCAGGTGGCGCAAGAAGTAATCGAATTATTCCACCAAGGAGAATTCGATAAATGCGAAGTGATTTATCCAGAATTTAGATCTGCAATTGTGCAAAATGTTAAAACTTTAGGTTTGATACCTTGTGAATTAAGTGAAACGCTTGTTTCAACAGATAAATCTAAACAAGAAGTTCAATTTGAATTTGAACCAACCCAAGAAGAATTACTTAATCACATCGTACCTAAAAATATTAAGGTACAGCTTTTTCATGTGTTCCTAGAAACTTTTGCTTCAGAGCAAGGTGCAAGAATGACTGCTATGGATAATGCAGTTAATAATTGTGCAGAGCTGATTAAGAAGCTTAATCTTGAGTATAATCGGACAAGGCAAGCTAAGATTACTACTGAACTAGTAGAAATCATCTCAGCCGCAGAATCCATCTAATTTGCTCTTTATTGGTATAAATTTCCTTTTTAGAAGTTCGAGCTACTATTTGTAGCCCTTCATTTCTAAAAAGAAAATTTCTCCTCAATAAATAACAAATTTGAATTAATCATTCATGCAAAAAATTTTAAATTAAATATTTACCTACAATATCTGGCTCAATCTGAAAAATTTTTTGGTGCCATATTCATCGGTTACTGCCTTAAAATTTAGGACCTTGAGCGTTCAAGCTTTAGCGCAGAACTGGCCGAAAGGACGTTTGATTTTTAAAGTTTTACTTGTACTGCTTTACATAATTCCAAAAATCTGATATAATATTGCAAAC
>CAXDRM010000017.1:0-20829 GCA_963991775.1 uncultured Rickettsiales bacterium
TCAGCCGAACCTGGCACTAGGCTTTCATATTGTTCTAAGACGCTTACTGGCGGTAAGATTTGTGGCTTCTTAACTTTTTGAAAATTATTTTTTTGATATTTATTTTTATACATTATCTTTTTCTTCTTTTGCTTTAGCTGCTATAGCTCTTCTTAGATCCGCAGCTACAAATTTCCAATCGCGCAGCAAAGAGTTTGCTTCATCTTCATATGGATTAGTTACATGGTAAGGCAATAAGGGAGACATTGAGTTCACAAAGCCTTTAAACATATAAAACAACATACCCTTAATGATGATTAATTCATTTATCATAATGTCTAGATTTTTAGCATTGTTTTAATTATTTGCAAATCATTATAGCGAGCAAGCCAGGGTCTGTAAATCTTCAATGATTTTACAAATTGAGCTTACAAATGGGCTAGTGTGAGGCTATATAAATAAAATTTCTAAAACTCAAAGGCCTTTCGATACAGCCTTGCTAAAGCTCAGCCACTTGAAAACCTAAATTTTACAGATTGGGCCAGATATTTTTATTTTTTTGAAAAAAATTCTTGCAGCGTATCCAAATATACGTAAGAGATTTTTTTTCAGAAAAATGAGAATAGGTGGTCCGAGCTGTAAAATTTACCCCCAACGGTTGTGAACCCAGAACCAGTGGTCTGTATATCGATTAACCCAACTTTCTATCACCTTATTCAAATGTTCAATTAATTCTTGATCAGATAAATCTTTAAAATCTTTTGCAGTAATTGGCTTTTCGATATGGACTGTTAGCTCTTCCGCTTCTCTAGTGACAAACATGGGCACTAAGGGAATATCATATTTTTTAGCCAATGATGCTGTAAATAATGAAGAATAAGCAGGATGACCCATAAAATCCAACAATTCACCTTCTGAATATTTTTGATCTATTAGCACCCCTCCTGCTTCACCTTTTTTAAGAGCTTTAACGAAATTAAGTGCATCTTTACTACCTTTTTTATACATGGTAATATTGCGCCCTGCACTTCTTAATTTATTTACTTTTTTATCTACCAATAAATTATTCGCCGGACGATAAATAGTATTCATTTTAAAACCATATGATTCCAACAAAATATTGCATAATTCCCAATTCCCAAAATGCGCAGTAAAGAAAATTACCGGTTTTTTACTCTTTAAAAATTTAGTAGCATTTTTTTCACCTTTAATGGCAACCTTGTGCTGCAGCTCTGCCGGGCTTAAAGCAGCAAGATGTGGAAATTCAGCAAAATTTCTACCCAAATTTTCCCATACTTTACTACTAAGTTGAGCAACATCTTGCCTAGTTAATTGTGGATAAATTTTCTGCAAATTTTTACGCATAACTCTTTGCGCAGCAAAGATTGGACCCATGCCTCTTGCCAAGAAACCTCCCAAATATGAAGCTAATTTGTAAGGCAAGCCTTTAAAGATAAGTAAGAAATATAAGAATAAATAATATTCAAGATGGTGCTTAAGTTTTTTCATTAATTAATTTTTCTAATGATTTTAAAAATTTTTGTGGCTCATCAAATTGTAGCTCAATTTTATATTCAAGAATAGCGCTCCGATATTTTTTAGGAATTTTTACATAATCTTTACTAGTAGTAATTAGCTGAGCATCTTGCTCTTTAGCAGAAGTAATAAGATTTATAAAATCTACTTCACTATATTTATGGTGATCAATAAATGACTTGGTTGCAGCTAAAGAAAAACCATCCTCTGATAGCTGCTTAAAAAATTTTTCATTACGCGCTAGACCAGAAAAAGCCATATAGTTTTTTTGCTTATTTATTTTTTGCTGCTTTACTGGCACATAATTTGCTAAATATGTTTTAGCATGCAGATCATGTGGCAAGAAATCTAGCTGAGATTGCTTGCCTATTACAACTAGCAAATCCAATGAATCTGAAATATCTGCCAAATTTTGTCTTAAAGGACCAGCGGGTAATAATAGACCATTACCAAATTTATAATCAGCATCAATTACTAAAATTTTTATATCATGCTGCAGATAATTATTTTGCAGACCATCATCCAATATTACTAATTTAGCTTTTAAGCTTTTTACTAAATCATAAGATTTTGAACGACGCTTTGCTACTATTACTCTACCATGCTCTGCCAAAAGCAAAGCTTCATCACCACATTCTAAAAAATTATGCGTCTTATTAAGTAAGGTCGGCTTTGTAATCGATCCTTTATAGCCTCTAGTTAAAAAGACAAAATCATGCTTTTTTAAAAGACCAGCTAATGCGATAGCTGTAGGCGTTTTACCAGCACCACCTGCCGTTAAATTACCGACTGTAATCAAAGTAGCAGGCAGCTTAGTTTTTTTAGTGTAAGATGCTTTTAACTTTGCTACAGCATAATAAAGCAAGCTTAGGGGCAATAATAGGTAATTTAGAGGCTGCTTCTTTGCCCAAAAATTATGCATTTTTAATTGACATTTTAGTGTTGAACCGTTAGGTTTAGCCAGATTTTTTTAAAAAAACAAGCGGTTTAGATTATGAAAAGAACCTTCCAACCAAGCAAATTGGTAAGAAAAAGAAGACATGGTTTTAGAGCAAGAATGGCTACTTTAGGTGGTAGAAAGATACTTGCAAATAGAAGAGCAAAAGGACGCAAAAAACTTTGTGCTTAATAAAAACCAACTATCTCTAAAAAAAACAACTCACTATCAATCTCTTAATAAACACGGTAGAGCCTTAAGCTCTAAATTGTTTTTAGTGAAATATTGGCCCTGTAAAAACTTGCCTGGTCTAGATGTTACATATAATTACTGCGGCATCACTATTACAAAAAAAACTGCAATCGCAGTTAAGCGCAACTTACTAAAAAGACGTTTACGCCATATTTTTAGAGAACATAAATATCAAAGCTCTGGTTTAGCTTTTAATTTTTATTTAAAACCTCAAGCAAAAACTGCAAATTTTTTAGAGCTAAAAAAAGAAGTAGAAAATTGCTTAGAAATTTGTATAACAAGACACAAAAAATCTTCCCAAAAAAAATATGACTGACACTAAAAATATTGTTATCGCAGCAACTCTATCCTTATTAGTAATTTTTACTTGGGAATTATTCTTCGGAGCTAAACCTACAACACAAGCTATAGATGATAAAATAGTAGCCCCTACTGTTGATAGCAAAGAAATTAACGATATCTCTGTAGCACAGAATAATATTAGCGCTGATAAGCAAGAAATCGAAATTGTAGCTGAGCAGATAAATTTTGATAATAGTAAAATTAGTGGTGAAATTAACTTACGTGGACTTAGATTAAATGAGCTAACCTTAAAAAATTACGACCAAAATAAAGCTTCTTCTGAAAAAGTTAAATTGCTCTCAACTGGTGATTCACCTTATTTTATTGAATTAGGTTATTTAGCCAATAATGTTGAAACACCAGATAAAAGCTCTATTTGGAAAAAACTTTCATCAGGCGATTTAAGCCCTGATAACCCTCTAGTGGTTCGCTGGGATGCACGTGATGGCAAATTTTCAATTATTCGTGAAATTTCGCTTGATGATAATTACTTATTTACTTTTAAAGATACGTTAAAAAACAATAGCGAAACAGCTCTAGATCTTTACAAATATGGTATAATCAATAAAACCCAAAATGATTTTGGTGCTAATTTCTTTATCTTACATGAAGGACCAGTTGGCGTATTTTCTGATGAGTTAGTTGAAGTTAAATATAAAAAAATGCTTAAAGAGCAACAGCGCACCATAGAAAGCTATGGTGGCTGGAATGGTATCTCTGACAAATATTGGCTGACTGCTTTTTTCCCTGATACAGATTTAAAACTTACTTATCGCTTTTCTGGTTACAGTAAAAACAATAATAATAAGTTTCAAAGTGATTTCCAAACTGAGCAATTTACCCTATATCCACTAAAAGAATTAACTATGTTCACCGAAATTTTTGCTGGTGCAAAAGAAGTTGAATTAATTGACCAATATGCAGAAAAATATGATATTGCCCTCTTCGATCGCTCTATTGATTTTGGTATATTATATTTTTTAACCAAGCCGATTTATTTAATCTTAAAATATCTAAATGGTATTTTTAATAATTTTGGTTTAGCAATTATTGCGCTAACTATTCTAATTAGAATCTTACTATTTCCTCTGGCGAGCAAATCATTTAGAGAGATTTCTAAAATGAAAAAAGTTCAACCAGAAATCATTAAAATACGTGAAGCTCATAAAGATGATAGAATGCGCATTAATCGTGAAGTAATGAAACTTTATCAAAAATATAGTATTCGTCCAATGATGGGTTGTTTACCCGTTATAGCTCAAGGTTTTGTCTTTTTTGCGTTATATAAAGTATTATTCGTAACTATTGATATGCGTCATGCAGAATTTTTTGGCTGGATTAATGATTTAACCGCACCAGATCCAACTAATTTATTTAATCTATTTGGTCTATTACCACTTGAATTAGAAACTCCTTTTGGTGCGTGGCCTTGTATTTTGGCAGGTACTATGATTATTCAGCAAAGATTAAATCCTACACCAGCTGATCCAATGCAGGCAAAAATGATGAAATTATTACCATATTTATTTTTGTTCCTTTTCGCAGGTTTCCCAAGTGGCTTAGTAATTTACTGGACTTTCAATAATGCTTTCTCTATTGCACAGCAATATTACATTATGAAAAAATATAGCTAATTATTGTGTCTCAAGAACAGCAAAAATATTGGCAAGGAAATTTTACGCTATTTTTCTCTGCTTATTTACCTAAACAATTAAAAAATAATAACTTACCAGAGATAGCTTTTTTTGGTCGTTCAAATGTAGGCAAATCTAGCTTGATTAATGGTCTTACTCGACAAAAGAATTTAGCTAAAACTTCTAAAACCCCAGGCAGAACTGCTTCTATAAATTTTTTTATCAATCAGAAAAAAAACCTCTTACTAGTTGACCTACCAGGTTATGGTTACGCTGCAGCCAATAAAACTGAAGTAAAAAATTGGCAAAATTTGATTTCTTATTATTTAAATTATAAACAAAATATTAAACAAGCCTTCACCTTAATTGATAGTAGAAGAGGAGTAAAAGATAGTGACCGAGCATTATTAGATTTTTTTACTGAGGCAAAGATCACCTTTAGTGCTATACTGACCAAAAGCGATAAATTATCTGGAAAAGAATTAGAAAATATCTATAATCAGACCATTACTGAACTTGAGGCATATCCTAATTTTTCAGGAACTATTTTAAATTCAAGCTCACTTAAAAAAACTGGTATAGCTGAAATACAAAATCACATTATTAAATCTCTTAAAAATGACCAAGAATAAAAAAGGCTCTTCTTTAAATGACACAGAAAAATTCTTCCTAGATAAAGCAGTAACTTTATCCGAGGCACTACCCTATATTAAAAAATTTGCCGGCGAAATTTTTGTAATCAAATTTGGTGGTAATGCAATGGGTGACAATTCTATTGTCCGTGAATTTGCTAAAGATATTGTACTACTCAAAAAAATCGGGATTAATCCTATTGTCGTGCATGGTGGTGGACCACAAATTGGCGAAATGTTAAGTAAATTAAAAATTAAAAGTAAATTTATTGATGGGCTGCGTGTTACTGATAAAGAAACAGTTGGTATAGTTGAAATGGTTCTTTCTGGAGTAATTAACAAAGATTTAGTTGCTGCTATTAACCAAGAAGGAGGTTTAGCCATTGGTCTCTCTGGTAAAGATGCTAATTTAATAGAAGCAAAAAAATTACGTCGTACTAAACAGGATGAAAACTCTAATATTGAAAAAATTCTAGATTTAGGCTTTGTCGGAGAACCTACTCATATTAATCCTGACCTTTTCATTGCTCTGGATGAATCAGAAGTTATTCCTGTAATTGCTCCAATTGGTATTGGTAAAAAAGGTGAAACTTATAATATTAATGCAGATACAGTAGCAGGCAAAATTGCTGAAGCTGTTGGCGCTGCAAAATTAATCATGCTTACTGATGTTGATGGCGTATTAGATAAAAAAGATAAGTTACTTTCTGTATTGGATCTTAGTGATATTAACAAATTAGTTAAGAATAAAACTATACAAGGTGGCATGATTCCTAAAATTCAGACTTGTGTTAGCGCGCTTAATTCAGGTGTTGCCTCTGCACATATTTTAAATGGCACTACGCCACATATATTGCTTGTAGAGGTTTTTACAGAAAATGGTGCCGGCACCATGCTGGAAGCTTAAATTACTATCTCATTCAGTCTTTTCTATTCTAATAAATAAGAGCTATTCAAAAAGCATGCTTATTTATTAGAATAGCAGAGTGGTTCGTTTAACTAACAAAAATTTACTCATGTATTATCTATACACTCCGTAATTTTTGCAGTTAAACTTACCAAAAATACAAGAATGATATAGCAATTTAAAAAATTCCTAGTGCTTCATCCACGACATTTAGTTTTTAAAAAATTCAGCTCATCAAAAATACAAGAATGATATAGCAATTTAAGAAATTCCTAGTCCTTCATCCACAATATTTAGTTTTTAATTTTTTAAGGTAGAATCACACTATTTTAGACTTAAAAATTTACACCCAACATGTTGGTAAGCATTGCTCTCCTGAGCATATTGAATGGACCTAACCATAAGACTGGTTATAGATTTCTTACTAAACTCTTTCAAAACCTGTGCCAGCTGATTTACCAGCAATTTCTTGAGATCTAACTTGCTCAAGCCAATTTGGCCCTTCTGCATAATCATGGCCATCTTCTTTGGCAAGAGTATCAAATAAATCCTTAGCTGCTGCTGCTATAAAATCTCTGGTTTGTTGCGCAAAGAGTAAAGAGTACTCATATTCTTCATTATCAGCTTCTAAAACACCTTCTAACAATTCTTCTTGTTTTAGATTCTTACCTTGCTCGTGCTCAGATTGCTTAATATTATTGTAAATATTCACTAGAGCATTCTCTAAATTTTTTATAGCTTTTCTAGTATTACTATCTGGATTTAAACCTTGCGATACTAAAGTAGTAATCCAAAAACCATAAAAACCTCTAAGCATTCCTCCCCTTACAGATGATTGCATCAGATCATTAAAAATTTTAGTTTTATCAGCAATGGGTAAATTTCCTAATAATTCTTTTGGAATGATATCTTTTCCTGTTGCTGCTTTAGTAGCTAAGCCATCTGGTATAATAGTTGCAGCATTGCATATGAAGGACATAGCAAAAAATGTCATCATACCTATATGCTGCTTTGTAATACCTACACCTTCACAAGCTTCTTTATTATTTTCGTAAAGATAATTACTCAATTTATCACTATAATCTGTAGCTATGAAAATAGCTGTATTAAGTAAAAAATTTCTTGCCCAAATAAAACTATATGCTGTTACTTGAGATTGAAAAGGTAATTTGCCTGAAACTCCCGCTTGCTCTCTTTTTTCCTGAACTTCTTCAAATATTACAGAAAGCATAGACATTGCCATAGTGCCTAAAAATGCTGCACCTTCTTCTGAAATTAAACCCTGCTTCTTAAGATCAATAAGAATAGCACTGTGAACAAATGCTACATATCTTCTTTTCATATTTTTAAAATTTCCATCACGCCAAGTAGCTTCATTATACATTTTCTTTATTATATCAGGATAAGCAGAAATCTCTCCACCTGGTTTACTAAGGGATTTTTTAGTATATGCATTTGCTAAACCGATAGTGATAGGCTGCAAAGCTGTACTTAACCCTACTGTATAACCAATATTTGTAGTAATACCCCCTCTGTTATCAATTATTGCCTTAATCTCATCTGGCATATGCTTTCTATAAACTACTGAATCTTGTGCTATTTGTGAAAAATAGGTCATAACTGATCCTGCTGCCACTGTAAAAACTGCAGCTAATTTAGCCGTAGCTTTATTATTTGATAAACCACGCATTTTCTACCTCGCTGATATGTTGTGATAAATAATATAACATATTTTTTGGAGGAAAGCAAACAAGGGTAATAATTAAGCATGTTCCGCTTAAGAAATCAGAAATGTACTTTAACTATATTACTTAAAGAAAAATCTACAAAAGGTAGCACCACCATATTGCCATCATTATCTCTTAAAGCAGTGCCAATTGGCAGATGAGCAGGATACATTTGACCATCACCTGAAGAATAAATAATTTCATTTTCTTGTAGCTGATGATTCTTCCGCAGATATTTTAAACGAGGCAATTTATCTCCTCGACCAACCAATACTGCATTCTCAGCTGAACCAGAACTATAAACCGGAATTTTAGACTGAAAATCTGTAAGCAATAAAATATGCGAACTTCTCTCACCTACTTTAATAATCCTACCCAATAAACCATCACTATTAGTGATAACCTGACCTTTTTTTAGGTTATCTTTAGCGCCTTTATCAATTAAGGCTAATTTATTAAAAGGATTATCCAAAGACACAAAAATACGTGAAGTAACAAAATTAGCATAGCCCTCTTCTGAATAATTTAGCAAACTTCGCAATGATTGATTCTCTTGAGCTAAGTGGCGCAACTCAAATAATTGGCTTTTAAGTGTGATATTTTCAATTTTCAATTTTTTATTTTCTTTACTTAATACTGCAAAATTTTGCACATTATTTTTTAATTCAGTAACAAAATAAAAAGGAAAATTAATTACCAAAAAAATTGGTTTGGATATCTCTACACTATATTTGCTAATAAAACTATTAAGCCTTGGGCTAGATTTAGCCGTTATTAAGAGAATAAGAGAAATAATTAAAAATATTTTTAGACTATTTCTTAGTCCAAAAAACAAAATTTGCCCGGTTAAACTTAAATGACTAACCCTAAGAGCCTTAGACATCTTTAATCTTGTCTGAATAATACATGTTTATATTTATCATGATTCTCCAGCACTTTTCCAGTCCCAACTACGACACAAGATAGTGAATTCTCCGCTACAAAAACTGGAAGATTAGTTGCTTTACGTAATACATAATCAATATTTTTAAGTAAGGCACCACCACCAGTTAACACAATACCTTGATCTACAATATCTGATGATAATTCAGGTGGTGTTGATTCTAACGCAGCCTTAGCAGCATCAACAATTTGTGAAATAGTCTCAACTAAAGCTTCAGCTATATGATACTCACTAAGCGTCATTTCTTTTGGCACACCATTTACTAAATCACGTCCTTTAATCTCCATCACTTTACCTTTGCCATCCTCTGGCGCATAAGCAACACCAACAGTTTTTTTGATACGCTCAGCAGTGCTTTCACCAATAAGTAAGTTATGATGTCTTCTCACATAAGAAATAATCGCCTCATCCATCTTGTCACCACCTACTCTAATTGATCTAGAATAGACAATACCTCCTAGTGAAACAACGGCAATTTCTGTAGTACCACCACCAATATCAATTACCATTGAACCTGTTGGCTCAGTAACTGGTAAATCAGCACCAATTGCAGCAGCCATTGGCTCTTCAATCAAATATACTGGATTACCACCTGCATTTTCAGCCGCTTCTTGAATAGCTCTACGATCTACTGGTGTTGAACCTGATGGCACACAAATAATAACCATTGGGCTACGCACAGTACGATGATTATTTACCGTATTGATAAAATGTTTAATCATCTCTTCAGTGAATTTAAAATCTGCAATCACACCATCTTTTAATGGTCTACGCGCATCAATTTTAGCAGGAGTTTTACCTAACATTAATTTTGCTTCATGCCCAAAAACCATTTGGCCACTATCATGAATTTTAGCAACAACTGAAGGTTCATTTAGAACGATTCCTTTACTTTTTACATATACCAAAGTATTGGCAGTTCCTAAATCTATTGCGATATCATCGGCAGAGAAAAAGCTGAATAACTTTTTAAACATTTTTACTTATAACTAATTGAATTTTTTAAGACAAAGAAGTTATACAGCTATAAAAAAAATAAATACAGAAAAATTTCTGACATTTTTTTTAATTTTCTGTAGCTTGCGGATCACTAGATATATCCTCTTCTAACACCTTATCTATTAGGTCAGCAACATCATCACTGACTGTATCATCAACCAAATCATTTGGATCAGGTTGTAATTCAGGATTTTGTGGCGCTTGCGGAGCTGCATTTACCGCCTCTTCCATATTAATTTGCGACTGTGTGACAGATGCATCCTCTATAGGAGCTGGTTGCTCTAATGGAACTTCTTCTCTTTGCTGATCAGCATTTTCTAAAGTCATTGCTGCAACCTCTGGCTGAGAATCAATAGGCCGATTCTCACTTGCTTGGGTAATTGATTGTTCCGGCTGAAACTGCTGCGCTACAGGATCAGTAGCTTCTGGCGCTGCTGCTTCATATTCTTGTTGAGTAGCAACTTCTTCTTGTGACTGATCGGCAGTACTCTCATCTGAAGCCTTTGTCTCTGGTACATTAGCGGCATCAGGCTCTAAGAAAGTAGTATTAGACACCTCACTAGCTGACTCAATTGCATAGCTACATAATTCCTCAAAAGGAACATGGTTTTTCTTTGATAGATCATGCAATCTTTGCAAACTATCCATAATGTCTGAAGGCACATTACCGCCACGTTCTGATGAAAGCCAATGTGACTGATTTTGAATGGGATGATTATCAGCTTTAGGAGCACCAATATAAAAATCCACCGGATGTTTTTCACCACCAAAAGTGCAAGGTATAGTTAATTTTTTCATGCAAAAACTTTAATTAATTTTTAATTTAATGATAAATTTAAAAAAGTAAACCTTTCCCGATAAAGCTGAGCATCTTTGCTTAAACGATCTAATTGCTTAACTGACCAACCTAAATCCTCTGGTTCTTTAGGCAAATTAGCAGCCTCATATAAAGCAATTAACTCTTGCTCATCCAGAGCAGCCTCATTTAACTGAGCACTAATTTCAGACCAAAGATTTTTTAATTTTTGCTCTGTTTGCTCTTTAGCAAAAAAATTAAGCTGCAGAGCTTTTAACTGAGGAGCCTGCGCATTGTACAAAAATTTCTGCTGTAATCTCAACATATATAAAGTAGTAACTGCTATCTGTTCACCATGATAGAATTGCTCTGCCTGTTCTGGAAAATTCATCTCGTAAAGATGTGCTAAAATATGCTCAGCCTGACTAGCTGGAGCACTTGAACCAAAATCAGTCATGGCCTGACCAGCAATGATTAATAAATAAGTTAAGTTACTAATTTGCTGCTTATCTCTATTTAACAAAGCTGGAATATTAGCAAATAATTGCTGCTCATAATTTTTTAATTCAGTAAAAAAATCTGGAGCATATTTTTCATCAAGCAAAAGCTTTGCTAATAACCAATCAAGCTTAATAGTAATGCTAGCCAAAGAATCTCCTAAACCACTTTTAATTAAACGTAGTGGCGCTTCACTTAAAATATCCACATCAAAAAACGCATATTGTACCTGCTTAGCTGTAAAAGTTTTTTTGCTTATACCATCATGTAAAGAAGCATTCGCAGCAAGATAACCATTCATTGAAGGTGCACTAGCAAATACTAAATATGATAGATTCAATTTATAGGCAGCATATTTAGTTACATCATTTAAAGTACCACTACCAAATACCACTAAATGAGTTACTGCTATTTTCTGAGCCTTTTTAATGATAAACTCAACATTATCAAGATTTGCCTTAACTTGCTTTTTCAGAATTAACAGATTTTTGGTAAAGCTAAAAAAATGCTTATAACGCTCATAAATTAGCTCATCTGTAATAAGTAAATATTGGCTGCTAAATTGAGAAATAAGCTGCTCAGCTTGCGTCCAAAGATTTTTATCTACAATAAAATTTTTACTTTGTTGCATCGTAAAAACTTAAGGATAAAGCATTTGTTCTGACCAGCTACTATCAGCTTCTTTAGTAAAAACAACACGCTGATGTCTTCTAAAATCACCTGCCAGCCAAAATTCAAATCTATGAGGTATGACACAAAAACCCGACCAATATTCGGGACGCACCAATTCTTGGCCTGAGAATTTTTTAGTATTTGCCACTAATTCATCTTCAAATATAGCGTAATTTTCTAGAGGTTGAGATTGTTTTGAAGTAATTGCACTAAGCTGACTACCTCTGGCACGTGAATTAAAATATGCATCCGCTTCTTGATCATTTAGTTGCTCTGCCACACCAGAAACTCTGATTTGTTTACCTAAAGGCTCCCAATAAAAATTTAAACAAACTTGCTTATTACCTTGTAACTCCTGAGCCTTTTGACTAGCTAAATTAGTAAAAAACACCAAACCAGAATCCGAAAATTTTTTGAGCAATACTGTTCTAATCGAAGGAGCACCCTGTTCATTTACTGTGGCAAGCGCCATGGCATTATGATCGATAATTTGTTTATGTTGCTTAGCCTCAGCAAACCAGATTTCAAAAGCTGCAAAAGGGTTATTTGTACTTAACATTGATCTAATAAATTATTCATCGCTCATACTATTATTTTTACTGCTTGATTGCAAAAATAAATTTGTTAAAAATAGGTCAGAATTTCAAAATAATTTTGATGAAACATAAGATCATTTCTAGCAAGCTAGATGTATATTACGGCGATAAGCAAGCTGTATTTGGTATTGATTTAAATATCGAAAAAAATTGCGTAACTTCTTTAATCGGACCTTCAGGCTGTGGTAAATCCACTTTCTTACGTTGTATTAATCGTATGAATGACACTATTGCTGGCTGTCGCGTTAAGGGTGAATTACTTTTAGATGATCAAGATATTTATGATCCTAAATTAGATGTGGTAATGCTGCGTGCACAAGTAGGTATGGTTTTTCAAAAACCCAATCCTTTTCCTAAATCTATTTATGAAAATGTAGCTTACGGACCAAGAATCCATGGCATGCATAGCACTAAAGACGAACTTGATCACATTGTCGAAACTAGCCTTAAAAAATCTGGTCTTTGGGAAGAAGTAAAAGATCGCCTTAATGAACCAGGTAATGGCCTTTCTGGTGGTCAGCAACAAAGATTATGTATTGCTAGAGCAATTGCTATCAATCCAGAAGTTATCTTAATGGATGAACCGTGCTCTGCTCTAGACCCGATAGCTACTGCTAAAATTGAAGAATTAATCGATGAACTTAAAGATAAATATACCATCATCATCGTTACTCACTCAATGCAACAAGCTGCGCGAGTTTCTAAAAAAACTGCCTTCTTCCATTTAGGTAAGCTAATTGAATATGGTGATACTGAGCAGATTTTTACGTCTCCGAAGGATAAAAAGACTGAAGACTACATTACTGGCCGCTTCGGTTAAATCAGCATATTGCGCAGTATTTTCTAAAACAATTTAGTTACACTAAATGTGTTTTAGCAGAGTTCCTCGTTGTAATTGATCTAAAAATACTCATGAACTATTTGTTCATTCCGTCTTTTAGACAATTACACTCGAAAAAAATACAAGCGCACTATACTGATTTAATAAAGTAGCAAAGCACTCACTAAAAATCCAAGCATGATATAGCACCTTAACACTTATTAAGTACTTTACTTTTTTACAAATTTATTATACCATAGGGGAGTATAGGTATAATAAATTATGTTAAAATATCTGATAATATTAACACTCTCTATTTTTATAACAAAACATACACAAGCACGCCCTATTTCATACTCTGGGGGAACCACCCTTATGCAGATGAACGGTCCCATAAAAAACACCTTACATCTGCACTACTCTCCAACATATAAATATTCTATTGGCTACAGAGCAGAATATTATCGTAAAGATAATATTACCCTAAATGGCCTACAATTGAATAACCTTATAAAAAGATGGAATTTGCCTGCGGCGCAAGGAAATCTGTACCTTAAATCATCAACTGGTCATGCACATCAGAATAACAATGATGAACTATATGGCTTTACAGGTATTGCAGGAGATTTTGAAACAAGAAAATATTTTATCTCATATGAAAATAGATATTATAAATCTTCAGAAAATATTCTAAGTCAATTTGAACAATCTGCACGCATAGGTATAGCACCATATATTGCAAATTATGGCAACCTACATAGTTGGCTAATGTTAGATATATCACATTCTCCTGAATTTGAAAATGACGAAATAATTATCACACCTTTAGTTAGGATGTTCAAAGGAGCATACTTAACAGAGTTTGGTGTGAGCTCCAACAAGAGATTCTTATTTAACTTTATTGTGAGGTTTTAATCATGATTAAAAAAATCCTGCTAATTTTCTTTTTGAATATTTCTTTTGCCTATGCACAAAAAATAGATATAGATGTTAATGGCCTAGTCTGCGAATTTTGCGCAGTAACAATTGAAAAAAGTTTTAATAAAAAAACCGACATTTCAAAGGTAAAAGTTGATCTTGATGCAAAAAAGGTTTTTCTAACTTTAAAAGAAAACTCAAAACTTACTGATAAAGAAATCACTAATATAATAGTGAATAATGGTTATAACGTTGTACAAATAAATAGGTAAAATATGCAAAAAGCAAAAGATAATATCACGGCATATCTTGGATTATTCAGTTCTGCCTCAACCTTACTTTGTTGCGCTCTGCCTATTATTTTTGTTTCACTTGGTATGGGTGCAACCTTTGCTAGCATTACCGCAAATTTTCCATTTATGATATTTTTAGCAAAACAAAGCATAGCATTATTTACTATTGCTACTACTCTACTACTACTTAGCGGCTACTTAATTTTTACTAAAACACAATTATGTCCAGCAGATAAAAATCTTGCTCAAATTTGCAAAAAAACAAAAAAAATAAATAAAATAATTTGGTATGTTTCAGCTATTATTTTACTTATAAGCTTTTTCTTCAAATATATATTAATATTATTTATCTAGTTCCCATGCAAAATATAAAGAAAGACATACCATGTCATCAAAAAGAACTAACTCGTTTAAAAAAAATATCTGGACAAATTTCTGGAATTCAAAGAATGATAGATGAAAAAAGATACTGCATTGATATTTTACAACAACTTAGTGCAGCTAAATCTGCTATAAATTCTTTACAAGCAAATATTTTAGAAACTCACATCTCACATTGCGTTAAAGAATCTTTCAAACTTAAATCAGAAGAAGAAATCGAACAAAAAGCTGCTGAACTCAAAGAAATCTTTAAAAAATATTAACCTTCACCACCCAAAGGATGATGCTTAGCTAAAGTATCTTGCAATTTATTATTAGAAACATGTGTATAAATTTCTGTAGTCACTAAATGCTCATGCCCCAATAACTCTTGAATCGAACGCAAATCTAAACCAGAATCTAATAAATGAGTCGCAAAAGAATGACGCAAAATATGCGGTGAAATACGTTGTGGCTCTATACCAATCTCTAAAGCAGCCTCCTTCAAAATCTGCCCAAAACGCTGACGAGTAAAATGACCAGACTGCGACTCAGATGGAAATAACCAAATATTATCTGCCTCAAATAACTGCTTACGATAATATGCTAAATAACCCTCCAAACTTTGACATGCCACCCTGTTAATCAGCACCATACGCTCCTTCTTACCCTTACCCTCAACAAAAATCACCTCATCCAATCTAAGCTCTGACTCATCCTTAAAACGCAAATTACTAATTTTTAAACTTACTAACTCAGTAACTCTTAAACCAGTAGCATATAAAATTTCTAATAATGCTAAATTTCTTTTGGCCTGTGGCGTAGCAGATTCCGCAAAAAACTCAATGATCTGTAAAATCTCTTTTATGGTTAAAAATTTAGGCAATAATTTAGGCTTCTTAATCTTACTTAAATCGGCCAAAGAAAAATCTGTAATCAATCCTTCCGCAATTAAAAATTTACTAAAATTCTTAAAAACTGAAATCTTTCTTAAAAAACTATTATCCTTATAGCTCTGCTTATCTAAAAATTTTGCAAATTGTTGCGCAACATTCTTATCAATAGTAGTAAATTTTTGCGCCTTATAAAAACCAACTAACTCTTGTAAATCACGCTGATAAGCCAGCAAAGAATTTTTGCTCAAACCACGCTCAACCTGAATAATCTCTAAAAAATTATCTATGCTGTTTTCTATGGTAAATAACATAGCAAATAAATAAACTAATTAAGATTAAAGGCAGCAACCACAAATTAAGCGATATATCTTGCCAAGCTTTACTTACAATAATTTCTGGACCATAAAGCTTTACATAAAAAGCCTCAATCTGTTCTAAGCTTTGACCTTCAGCAATTAATTGCTCTGTCTTTAATTTAATATCCTTAGCAAAATCTGCATCTGAATCATAAACTGTCTGACCAGCACAAACTAAACAACGTAAATTTTTATGAAATTCTGCCAAATCTGCCGCACTATAATTTTGCGCTGCCAATGCATGCAAGGCAATAAAACTTAATAATATAATTTTAATCAAGATTCTCATAAGCGTTACTAAGCGGATAGCGTCTTTCTTTATCAAAACATAAAGCTGAAATTTTGGGACCTAAGGCAGCCTGGTATCTTTTATATTCAGAATTTTTTAGCAATTTATTGGCAAGCAAGACCTCTTCCTCTTTAAAGCCTAACTTAATCACCTGTGCTACTGATTGATAACATTCAATTAAATGATATAAAATTTGATCAAGCTGCTCATATTCTGGTAATGAGTCACTATCTTTTTGCTCAGGACGTAATTCTGCAGTCGGAGCTTTAGTAATTATATTTTCCGGCAAAGGAGCAGCTGACTGACATAAACTAGTTGCAGGGATATGCTCATTACGCCATTTTGCCAATTGATAGACTGTGGTTTTATACACATCTTTTAATGGTGAAAAAGCACCACACATATCACCATATAATGTGCTATAACCAACTGCTGCTTCAGATTTATTACTAGTTGCCAAAACTAAATGACCTAATTTATTAGATAAGGCCATTAAGTAGACGCCTCTAATACGCGATTGCAAATTCTCTTCGGTTAAATCTACTGCATGATCTTTAAACGCATCTTGTAAATTATTAGTAAATGCCTGGAAAGGATCTTCTATATTTAGATTAAAAATATTTTTGCAGCCTAAATTATTTATTAATTCAGCAGCATCTCTAACACTTTCTTCTGAAGTATAGCGCGAAGGCATAGTAACTAAATTAACCTTTTTACTACCTAAACTATCCGCAGCAAGCACTGCTATCAAAGCTGAATCAATACCACCAGATAAGCCTAATATCACAGAATTTTGCTGGTTCTTACTTAGATAATCTCTAATCGCGAGTAATAAAACCTCATAAATTAAGCCAATCTCGTCTATCTCAAAATTAGCTATAAAATCATCTTTGCTAAGCAATTTTTCGATAAAGAAAGGGGCTTGCAAAAATGTACCTTGCTCATCTTTAATAAATGACCCACCATCAAATACTAAATTATCCTGACCACCTAACATATTTAAATATAATACCGGACAATCAAACACTTTAGACAATTCACGACGCTTCTTATATTTCTTCAAAGCAAAAGGTGAGCTATTTAAAACCAAAACCTTCTCATAATCTAAATGCTCAGTTTTATTACGCAGATTATCACTCCAAAAATCCTCACAATTAAGCAGCAGATAATTGCAACCAGCAATATCACATATTGTAAAATCTAGCCCTTTAGCAAAATAACGTTTTTCATCAAACACTCCGTAATTAGGCAAATTATTTTTGCGAGCAATGGCTTTTACTGCACCTGATTGCGCCACAAAGATACAATTATAAAGCTCTGAAGCTTGCTGCTCAATACCACCAAAAATTAAAGCACATTCACTATCTTTAGTAAGCTTAATCAAACTATCTTGGAGCTTGATAATTTTATTCAGAAAATTTTGATTAAATAATAAATCTTCAGGAGGATAGCCACAAACTGCCAATTCAGGATAAGCAATAAAATCATGCTCAGCCTGATTTGCTAGATATGTATCAGAAATTTTTTGGAAATTTTCTTCTAGCGCACCTACTTTAAAATTTAACTGCGCTAAAATAAAATTATTACTCATTGCTAATTTTTGTTAAAAGCCAGATTGGATCTTTTTTACTCAAATCTTTAGAAAAAGTCCAAATATCACTAATTTCTTGAATTTTTTTAGCATCACCTGAAACTAACTGACCACTTGAATCTGTTACTTGTGAAATTTGCTCACTTAGAAAAACCAAAGTTAGCTCTGCCTGATCAGCAGTAATTTTAATATCTTTTATTTTTTGGGTTTCAACTGAAATTAAATTAATATCTAGCTTTTGTTTATTACTTTTGATTTGCTCAGCTTCTTGAGAAAATTTCTCAGATATAGCTGCAGATGTTAGTTTTTTTAAGCTTTGCTTATCATTATTTACAAAGGCAGTGATGATTAGTTCAAAGGCTTTTTCAGCATTTTTAATAAATTTATGCAGATAAAAATCTGAGCTTTTTTCTCTGATTTTGTGATAATTACCGGCCTGGCTGGCACTAAGTAAATTAAGATATTTTTTGTCCAATTCTAATAATTCACTATTATCTTCTTGAAGCTCTTCAGCTGGCTTTTCCTCAACCTTTTTGGCAGATTTTACTTTTATGATAGTTTGCGCTTTTTCTTGCTGCTTTTCTTTTTCGCCCTCATCAAGAACACCCAAAGTTTGATACATACGATATGCCACTACAGCAGCGATGATTGCAAAAATAATTAAATCAACGGTCATGGTTGCAATATTACGATTTTAAACTATAAATAATACACTGAAATTATAACTTTGACCTAGCTATGACACAAGAAAAATCTACTAAACTAATTTTAAATAACCAATATGTAAAAGATCTCTCTTTCGAGAATCCTAACTCGCCAATGAGCATTAGCAAAATTGCTAATAATCCGCAAATAAATTTCAATATTGATATTAATGCAGGTAAATTAAATGATACAAGTTATGAAGTTGTACTTACAATTAGTGCTGATGCAAAAGATAAAGAAGATGAAAAATTTCTAATTTTTCTTACTGAATTAAAATTTGCTGGTTTATTCACTGTTAAAGCAGAATCAAGCGACGAAGAAGAATTAAAAAGAATCTTACTAATTGATTGCCCTACTTTGCTTTTTCCTTTTGCGCGTAGAATCATTGCTGACACTACTCGTGAAGGTGGCTTTCCTCCTTTAATGATGGAACCGATAAACTTTGCTGATTTATACAGTCAAAACACCAAGCATTAAAATTATCTGTAAAAACTAATCCTTATGGCGCAGCTTTAGCTTTAACCAATTGCCTTGTTAAAGCGTAACAGAGCTTCGTCGATATTACAGCTGCGGTGCTCAAATATTACTTATATTATCTGCTCCTCGCTGTAACATCTCCTAGAGCTGCATCCATAATCTCTTAGTTTTTACTAGATAATTTCCAATACTAATTAACTAATACTTATGGCGCAGCTTTAACCAATGACTTTGTTAAGGATTAGCTTATTGCCAAAGATTATCTTTAATCTTACTAAGCATATTTTGATGAGCAGCTAATTCTGCTGCACTATTTTCAAATTTACGCTCTGGAAAATCAATTTTGATAATATTAGCAGCTTTAGGCTGTTTAGAGCGTTGTTGCTCGAGGGATAATTTAATTTGGCTGCCACCAGTAAGTTCTAAATAAACATCTGCAAGCAATTCCGCATCAAGAAGAGCACCATGTTTTACACGTTTAGTTGCATCAATATTGAATCTTTTACATAAAGCATCAAGATTAGCTGGACTACCTGGAAATTTTTTGCGCGCATAAATTAAAGTATCAACAATCTGATTCTTAATTGGCCTTAAATCATGTAATTTATGCTCATTATTTAAAAATCCTAAATCAAATTTAGCATTATGAATAACTAATGGTGAGTCAGCCAGAAAATCCAAATATTCTTGTTTAATATCTTTAAATTCAGGCTTATCTGCTAAAAATTCTTTAGTTAAACCATGTACATTTAATGCGCCAGCTGAACTTTCTTTATCAACTTTTAAATAAGTGTGAAAATATTTACCGGTTCTAACTCGATTAACTACTTCAACACAACCTATCTCAATTACTCTATCGCCATCTGCGATGTTTAAACCCGTAGTTTCGGTATCCAGTACTACTTCGCGCATTAACACCTCTTATAAATTTATCAATGATTTGCTTATTATGATTTAAAGCAAAATTATTATTAATCACCATATCAGCTTTTTTAATATTATAAAAACTATAATGCTGTTTTTTTAAAATATTATTTAGCTTAGGCTGAGTCGCACCTTTTCTGTTAAAGAATCTAACTTGCTGGCGCAATTTCGAACTTTTGGTAATTAGGACAATATCACAAATATTATTCATGCCTGATTGAAATAATAAAGGCACATCTAATATAACTTGCTGCTTTTTTTGCAAGAGAGCTTTACGCAAAAATATTTTAAGTTCCTTACGTAATAGAGGGTGCAGGATATTTTCTAGATCTTTTAACATTGCAGGACGCGCAAAGATAAAACGCGCAAATTTAGCACGGTCTTTAATGAGAGCAGCATTTAGTTTATTTGAGAGTTTAGCAATTTGCTTTAAAACAGATTTTTTACTATAGAGCTTTGCAATAACTTGATCTGCATCAAAAAGAGCAGCTTTTTTCTTAGCAGCTATTAATTTAGCTATTGTAGATTTCCCTGTAGCAATCTGCCCCGTTACACCAATAATTAGCATTTCATTATTTTTTTGCTAACTAACAATATAGCAAATAATTTATAATTATAAGATTTATTGCTGCATAACAGTAAAACTATTCAGACTTGCACAGTTACTGAACCTGCCAAACCACAATATACCAAAGCTTCATAATCTGCTTAGTTTTAGGAGATTTTTGCCTTTTACAAATGTCGAAAATG
>CAXDRM010000018.1:0-20764 GCA_963991775.1 uncultured Rickettsiales bacterium
TAATATCAACTAAAGGCTTATTTGGAAATCTAGTAGAGCCCAAACGAGCCGGAATCAAGATTATGGTATTTTTCACAATTTATTTTCTTAAGTTACTGGTGAGTTAATATTATTAAACAGCTTAAAACTCAAGAGCAAAGCAAATAGCTAATCTTTAATCCTTACAAATAAGGAACTTGTTCTGAATTTCCAATATCAACTGATTTAATTTCTAATTGCTGCTGATAATTGAGCTTAGCTATATTTATCTGCTTAAGATAACCTATAACATCATGTTGCTTACCCTTAATTGCATAATCCAAAAGATCATTACCCAATTTATCATGACATGTTGCAAGATCATCTGCTGTCTTAATATGACTTTTTAGATAATTTAAATCTCCAAAAAAAGCAGCACAATGAGCTTCTTTTGCTTCCAAAGTATTATCACATATTATAAATTCAAAAGCTTCTTTTTTTATTACATCACCAAAATTATTAACTAAATCTGTTGCAAGATTGAGAATTCTTTTTTTATAGAAATCCTGATTTCCAGATTCAATTACAAGCCTTACCGCATGCGATAAATCATTGTATAAAAGATCTTCATAATGCTCATATTGAAATAAGCGGTGAGGGTTTTGCATTTTAAAATCTTGTACAGTTTTCTGAAAATTTCCTAGCGCAATTTCAACTTGTGGATCTTGTTGATTTAAACTACTTACTGAATAACATTGCCCCATAATTTCACCTCTAAATTATTGAATTGATGAGATGATTGTAGCACAATTTCATGCTGCATGCAAATGCAGATAAAATAAAGCAAATATATAATTATATTACTCAAGTTCTGCAGCTTTTTTATCTGCAGTGCCACCGAAAAAACGTCTAAAATTAAATAAATCTCTAATAGCTGATGGAATAACTGCTGATAAAGTATCTACCTCAAAATTTAAATCTTTTGGTTTACCTCTAACTGAATATTTAGCTGAGATTAAACCCTCATTATTTTCACCAGTAATTAATTTTCCTAATACTGGTATATCTTTTACTCCGAGCAAATTATTTAATTTATAAGCAGGTATGGCCTGACCTTTAATTTTAACATCATCACGCCTCAAATCAACATAACCTGAACCGGTAAGCCCTAATGAATTACCATAAAGCAATGATTGGCCAACTTCTATTAATCCCTTACCTTTTAAAGTAAAATCTATTTTGCCATTTTCAAATAATACATCAGTGACCTTATCTTCCTTGCGCAAAAAACCCTTTAATTCAAACAGTCTGACTAAAAATTCATTAGTACGAAAAAGAAAATCATAAGTAAAAGCACTACCACTTAGCTGCCCTTGAGAATTTTTACTAGCTTCGATACGTAATTGGCCTTGTTCAATTTTATCAGTTAAAGCAAAACTTTTAATCAAACCTCCTAAATCATCACTTTCAAAAGATAATTTAAAATCATCAGCTGCTTTTTGCCTAATTTTTAAAATATAATTACCTTGTTCTGGAAACTTTCCTTCAACGTAAATTAAATCACAAAAATTATTACAAACTATCTTACCTTTTGCTTGAGAAAAAGCATTTTGCATCTCAAATTTTGCCTGCTCTGCATAAAGCTGAATATTCGTCTTAGTTGACTTAACGTTATTTTTTTTACCTTCTCTGGTCAGAACACTATCCTGCAAGATAACTTTGCTAGCAAGCACTTGCCCTTTTAGAACACCATCCTCACGAAATAAATTTAGATTAAGCTCTTGTTCAGCAAATTTTGCTATATCAGTTTTAACTTGGGCTAAGCCTGATCTATTAAAAACCACCTGTCCCTTTAATTTATCAGCAGCTGTACGATAATATAGATTATATAAAGCAAAATCATGCTTACTCGGCACCGCAGATAAGCTTAGAGAAGCATATTCACCTTTAGGCTTCCGATAAGCAATATATGGCATAGTGACTATCGCATCATCTAACCCTAACTCAGTTAAGAAAGCTTCTTCAGCATATTTTTTATTTAAAGTGACCTTACTCAGTGAATTATTCGCCATATAATCCTTAATACCACCATGTAGATAACCATTAAAGTTAAGCTGCAGATCTTTTGGATCATATTTTCTTTTAAGCTTAACCTGTAAAGCTAAATCACCACTTAAAGAACTATTAGGAAAATTTCTTGAAATTTTTGCAACAGCTTGCTCTCCTCTTCTTGTAACTAATAAAAAACGCAACAAATTCTTAACGCTGTATTTTTCTAAATTAGCACTTAAAAATAATTCACTAGCAGATTTTTCTAGCTTTGGAATATTAGCTTTTACACCTCTTATAGCCTGGCCAGCTAATTTAGCTTCTTTTAGAAATATCTCTAGCTTCTTATTTTCTAATGTTACTATTCCTGCTGCCTCAGTTAATGGCAATAGATTCCTTGAGAATTTATAATCTGCCTCTTTAAATTGAAACTTACCAGAGACATGATCTGCTCTTTTTGCTCCTGGTTTAAATTTTAACAACAAATCAAGCTCCTCCAGAAAAACTTTTTGAAAAGAACGCTGCAATAAATCTCTAGTGCGTGGTGCAGCAATTTTTGGCCATAATAAAAACAACTCTCTTTTGTTAATATTATTTGCTGTAACACTTAATATTGTGTCCTTACTATCTAAATCATATTTACCTTTTAGATTAAGCTGTTGATCTTTTTTAACTATTTCGAAATTTTCTAGAATCAAATTTTTATGAAAGATTCTACTAGCAATATCTATAGCCAATTCTGGAAAAACATATTCCTCTTCAGCAAAAGTAAATTGTAAATTACTAATATTATTTTTAGCTAGTAATTGATAAGAATTGGCCGATAATTTACTAAGCACTGCAAAACTAGATATTGTACCAGTAAACTTACTTGTTTTTTGGGTAAGAGCTTCCAAAAGATCTGTATTAAAATCTGTTAGCCTAATCTCGCATTTTTCTAAATCCGAAAATTTATTTATGACACAATCTGCAGCAAAATTAGCCTGATCAGCACCATCTGTTAGAAAAAAATCTAACTGAGCCAAATTACTAGAAAATTTTCTATCATAATTATAGGTAAAATCTTTTACCTTAAAAAGCATCTCACCAGAAACAGCATAAATCTTTGCCTCACCAATATTGATACCATTAATCATAGCAAACTTCGCAACAATATTATCAAGTAAAGCAACAAAATCTTGCTCTGCTATATCAAATTTTTGCTGCGGATCCTTACTAAGCTGCTTTAGATCCTGTTGTAAGCTATAATTAATTTTGGGAATAGTTAGATTATTTACAGCAAATCTACCTAATAATAGGCTTCTTCTACTAACATCTAATACTAAATGTGGTATAGATAATTTATCGCCTGCAACGAGTAAATTATTGTTAAAAAAGTTAAGGTCAAAAGAAAAACTTTCCTGATTCCAACTAAGAATTACTTGCTCTGTTTCAAGATCATAAGCTTTATTCTGCTTAGCAAAATTACGATTAACATAATTAAAAAACTCGGTAACATCACGATCTTTTACTGCTACTAAGCTAGCAAAATAACCTAACAAAAATAGAGCCAAAACTAATAAGAATAAGGTAAATGCAAAACATTTATGGCAATATTTTTTAATTTTCATTGAGATCTTTCTTTAACATTGCTTGCTTAGCTCTCCCCCATTCGCGCTCTTTTATTGCCTGCCTTTTATCATGTTTCTTTTTACCAGAAACTATTGCTATATCTAGCTTTACCAAGTTTCTATCATTAAAAAATATTTTAAGCGGCACTACTGTAGTACCAGAGATTTTCACTTTACCTATTATTTTATTAATTTCATGTTTTTTTAAGAGTAATTTTCTTAAACGCAGCGGTTTTGGGCTATAAGTTGAAACATGTTTATATGGGGCAATATATAAATTATGGATATAGATTTCATTATCTTTAGGATAGATAAAACTATCTACTAAACTTAGCTTGCCAGAACGCAATGATTTAACTTCTGAACCCTCTAATGCTATACCAGCCTCAAATTTTTCTTGGATATGATATTCGTACCTAGCTTTAGCATTAGTTGCTATCACCCTGAAATTAGACATATCCTAGCCGATTTAACAAAGATTAAGATTTTTAAGAGCTTGATCTAAAGTAGCTCGATGCTGGGCACCTAATTCAGTGAGTGGCAAACGAATTTCAGGAAAACATAAACCTATTTGCGCTGCAGCATATTTTACTGGAATCGGATTTGTTTCGGCAAATAGATATTCATTTAACTCAACTAACTGCTCTTGCAAATGCTGCGCCTCTTTTACTTGACCAGCTTGCCAAAGCTGATGCAATTTTACACATAGCTCAGGCACAATATTGGCTGTAACTGATATACAACCATGTCCACCTGCTACATAAAAAGGTAGTAATGTTGCATCTTCTCCAGATAATTGCACAAAATCCGCGCCTATAGTTTTAGCTATTTTTGTTGGCAAGGCTAGATCGCCTGTAGCATCTTTTACTCCAACAATGCGCGGCAATTTAGCTAGCTCAGCTTGCAGTGCAACCGACATATTAATTACTGAGCGACCTGGAATATTATATAAAATAATCGGTATATTACTACTATCATGAATCGCTTTAAAATGCTCAAATAGGCCTAATTCTGTTGGCTTATTATAATATGGCGCAACTATTAATGCTGCATCTGCACCAACTTGCTCAGCATGCTTAGTGGTAGCTATAGCCTCTTCTGTAGAGTTAGAACCAGTACCTGCTATTACTTGTATTTTACCGGCCACATGTGCCACACATAACTCGATAACACGATTATGCTCATCATGCGACAAGGTTGGGCTTTCACCAGTAGTGCCGCAAGGGACTACTCCTGAAACTCCAGCTGTAATTTGTTTATCTAAAATATTTTTAAAAGCACTCTCATCAAATTGCCCATTTTTAAAAGGGGTAATTAGCGCCGTATAAATTCCTGAGAACATAGTATTTACCTTAATTACCGACAGTTTTAATCCTCTACTCTAAAAACTTCAAAACATTTTTTCTTGTAATAGCAAATATAAAGTTTATTTATGATCGTCAGGAAAACCAGACATTGATTAAAATATGCTGCACCAAATCGATTTATTTCTAGGAGGTTTTGTAGTGATTTCTGCGATTGTAGGATTAGCGCGAGGACTTTCAGGAGAATTAATCAGCATCTTAAAATTATTGCTAACAGTTATTTTAAGCCAACAGCTCTCAGCTATCATTCATCAAAAATTTGCAATTGCTGCAATTTTAAATGTTATCCTACCTTCTCTACTTTTTGGTATGATTTATTTTTTCCTATCTATTGTAAGTGGCATTTTTTTAGTACCAATACGAAATTTAATTGATGCCATAATCCCTGCTATTATCAACAAACCTCTGGGTCTGGTGATTGGCAGTATAAAGTCAGTATTTATTATTATAGTGGCTTATAACCTCTATATAATCACTATTAATAACTTTAACTTTTCTTCTGATAATTATTTCCATAATTCAATTTTTGCTGATGATCTCATTGCTACAGAAGAACCAGCTAAAAGCTTTCTTGCTGGCTATATCAATAATAAGCTAGATAATAGCCAAGATAATGATGATAAAAAAAATCTGATTAATGAATTTCTAAATAATAGCGGCGATGAAACCAAAACAACAGAAATAGACAAATCTGAGCAAGAGGCTGAACAAAAAGCTGTAGGTGAAAACATTGAAACAGAAAATACTGAGAATGACGCTAATTATCTTGATGATTTAGAAACAATCATCAAAATCTATGATAAAATTAATGATACTAGTACTGAAACTGATCCAGCTGAAAATATTAGTAATGATAATAGCAAAAACAGCAATTCTAATGATAGTAACAGTGGCTCACCCTCTATCTTGAATAATCTCAACAAAGTCATGCAACTTCTTGAACAATAGTAAGAATAATGTATATTTTGCGCTCCAACATGGTGAAACAATGATTCAATTTGATAAATTACATGAAGAATGCGGAGTATTTGGCATTTATGGTAATAAAGATGCAGCAGTACATACCTCTTTAGGTTTACATGCTTTGCAACATCGTGGCCAAGAAGCAGCTGGAATTATTAGCATTGATGACGATCATTTTTATCAACATCATGATGCAGGTCATGTAGCAGATATTTTTGCTTCTGAAGAAATCATGAATAAATTACAGGGCAATATTGCTTTGGGCCATGTACGCTATTCTACAGCAGGACAAAAAAATAAAAAATGCTCACAACCTATCTTTGCCGAATTAGAATGTGGCGGAGTTGCTGTAGCTCATAATGGTAATCTTACTAATGCAGAAACTCTCAAAAAAGACCTCATTAATAGCGGTGCTATTTTTAACTCAGTAATGGATACTGAAGTAATCCTGCATTTAATTGCGCGCAGTAAATTAAACAGTGTGGCTGACCGTATCGTTGATGCTTTAGGCCAAGTAGAAGGAGCTTATTCTATCATTTGTGGCGCAAAAGATGCACTTATTGCTATTAGAGATCCACATGGGGTACGACCACTTGCTTTAGCTAAATTAAACGATGCTTATGTTGTTGCATCTGAAAGCTGTGCTTTCGATATTATTGGCGCAAAATTTATTCGTGATATTGAACCAGGCGAGATGATTATCATTGATCAGCAAGGCTTGCATTCTTATCATCCGCTTGCCAATAAGCCGAGCAAATTCTGTATTTTCGAATATATTTATTTTGCTCGCCCAGATAGCTATATTAACAATCAATATGTTTATGAAATTCGCAAAAATATTGGTAAAATTTTAGCACAAGAAAATAAAATCTCAGCTGATGTAATTGTACCAGTACCAGATTCTGGAGTGCCAGCTGCTATGGGTTATGCTGAAGCGGCAAAAATACCTTTTGAATATGGTATTATCAGAAATCACTATGTAGGTCGTACCTTTATTGAACCTACTGATAATGTACGTAATTTTGGAGTAAAATTAAAACATAATGCTAATAAAGCCGCTCTAGTAGGTAAAAGAGTTGTCCTAGTTGATGATTCAATTGTACGCGGCACCACCTCTAAAAAAATTGTCGATATGGTAAGGTCAGCAGGTGCTAAAGAAGTACATATGTGTATTTCCAGCCCACCAACCACACATTCTTGCTTTTACGGAGTTGACACACCAAATCGTAAAAAATTACTGGCAGCTAATCATACTATCGCCGAAATGACTCAATTAATTGGCGCAGATTCTTTAAGCTATATTTCTTTAGATGGTCTTTACAAAGCAGTTGGTGAAGCTAAACGTAACAATAAAGCACCGCAATATTGCGATGCTTGCTTTTCTGGCGAATATCCTATTGCCTTGACTGATCAACAGGACGAGAATTTTCCACTATTTAAAACACTTTAAAGAGTAAAAAATGAGCGATAAAAACTATAACCAAATTTATTCTAGCAAAACTGTAGTTAGCTGTGACGGTTCGGTACATAAATCGCCACATCCAAAAATATATCTTAATTTAAAGCCAGAAGGCAAAGCGACCTGCCCTTATTGTAGTGCCCAATTTATTTATCAGGAAAAAAAATAGTTGAAGTTTTAAAGCTTTTTATCTCCTCAAGTAATTCGTGATATTCAGCTGGCATTGGAATATTACCAATTACCCAACCGTAAATATCCCAATCATTTTCTTCAATCAATTTTGTATAAAGCTGAAATTTTTCTTCTGAGAATCCTGCTACTTTCGCCTTAGCAAAATCACCAAGCAATATATCAGTTTCTTTACAGCCACGATGCCAACTTTGATAAATTACTTTATTTATTTCATCTTTAGTTGGCATGGCAATAATTTTATTTTTTTGCTTGAGCGATAGAATTATTAATTAATTCAAAGGCTTTTTCTTTATCAGCAAAACCTTTAACTTTAACCCATTTACCTGATTCAAGGTCCTTATATCTTTCAAAGAAATGTGAAATTTGCTCTAAAGTAATTTTAGGCAAATCTTCTAAAGATTGAATATTTTTAGTAAAAGGATGTAATTTATCTTTAGGCACAGCAATAATTTTTTCATCAAAACCACTTTCATCTTCCATTAATAACACTCCTAAAGGACGAGCTGCAACTACTGCACCTGGGGTTATTGGAGTTTGACTAATTACTAATACATCTGCTGGATCACCATCATCTGATAAAGTATGAGGTATAAAACCATAATTAGCAGGATAAAACATTGCAGTACTTAAAAAGCGATCTACAAATAAAGCACCACTCTCCTTATCTAACTCATATTTAACCGGTGCCGCACCAGCTGAAATTTCAATGATAACATTTACTTCTTCAGGTGCATTACCCACTTCTATTTTTGAAATATCCATATTTATCTTTTGCTTTAAATTAAAAAATATTATTTTGTGATGCGCAATATCTAACAAAATATAGCTTAATAAGCAAATAAAATGAACCTCTTGAAATCAGTTGCCAACATCTCTTTTTTTACCTTAATCTCAAGGATAACTGGCTTTATCAGAGATATCATAATAGCTGCAAAACTTGGCACAGGGCCAAGCTCAGACATTTTATTTATTGCACTTAAAATTCCCAATTTCTTTCGCAGAATCTTTGCCGAAGGCGCCTTTAGCCAGGCTTTTATTCCGTTATTCTCAGAATTATTAGTTAGCAAAAATGATCAACAAGCTCTAGCTTTTGCCAGACATATTTTTTACTATTTTCTTTGTGCATTGATTATTTTTGTACTGGGTTTTGAATTATTCACTCCTCAGATCATGTATATTTTTGCCCCAGGCTTTACCCAAATTCCTGAGCAATATGCAGCTCTGATTAGCCTGGCACGCATTACCTTTCCTTACATTGCCTTGATCTCAATAGTTACTTTGATTAATGGTGTCTTAAATAGTTATAAGATTTTTATCCCAGGCAGTATCATGCCAATCATTTATAATATAGGACTAATCTGTGCTATTTTTACCTTAACCAATCTTACTGGTGATGTTACTAAAGCTTTGGCTTGGGGGTTAATTTTAGCAGGTATCATCCAGCTTCTAATTATGCTAGCTATTTTAAGAAGTAAAAAAATCAAACTTTTTCCCCAAAAAAACCAACAACAGAGCGCACAATTTAAAAAATTTACTAAGATTATCATACCAGCCATATTTGCAGCAGGTATCATCCAGCTCAATTCTTGGATTGATACTATCATCGCTACTTTAATTCCTAACGCAGTCTCTTATATCTATTATAGTGAAAGAATTGTACAGCTACCACTTGCCATTATTGGTATCAGCCTCTCTGTAGCAATATTGCCTGATCTTAGTAAGAAAATAAAAAAACAAGATGTTAAAGCTAGTCATAAATTATTTACTGATAGTATAAATCTAGGCTTATTTTTTGCCCTACCTGCAGCACTAGGTTTATTTTTCTTAGCAGATGAAATTATTGCTACCTTATTTGCTCGCGGAGCTTTTGATCAAAATTCTACTCTTGCTTCAGCTGCTATGTTAAAAATCTATGCTTTTGCTGTGCCGGCCTATATCTTAAATAAGATTATGCTCACTAATTTTTATGCACATCAAGATACTAAAACTCCAGTAAAAATTGCCGCTATAATTTTACTAATTAATTTGATTTTGAATCTAATCTTAATTCAAATTTTTTCTTATTTAGGTATTGCTATTGCTACTTTAATTGCCTCTTGGTGCAATATTTTACTACTATATTTATTGCTCAATAAAAAAAGCTATTTTAAAGCTACAGAGCATTTTCCTTTTAAAACTTTGGGCAAAATTTTATTTAATAATCTTATTTTTGCAGCTTTGCTTTATGTAACATCTTTAATGTTTAGCGATTTTCTTACCTACCCTAATATTAAACAAATCATTTTGTTATGCTTAATAATTAGCAGCGCCTTAATCTGTTATTTAATCAGTAACTTTATTAGCAAAACCTATAGTTTTTCAGAACTTAAAAATCTTCTCAAATAGCTCTAATGAAACCTAATTTAGCAGATTTATATAATCTTAAACCACAAGTTACAGAATTAAACTTCATCAATAAACATGCTAACCATGCTAGCCTAGCTGGCAGCTTGATTTCACGTGTTAAAGGTAAAGGCCTAGAATTTGAACAGGTACGCAAATATAATTATGGTGATGATATTAGAACTATTGATTGGCGCGTTAGTGCCAGGACTGGCAAAACCCATATCAAAGAATTTCTAACAGAAAAAGAAAGTGAGATTGATATTTTTTGCGAGATTAGCACCTCTATGTATTTTGCTAGCACTGGCAAATTTAAACATATTATCGCTGCAGAATTGGTGGCACTGCTTAATTTTGCCGGACAGCATAATAAAGAATTACTAAATAATTATTTTTTTGGTGATTGCTTAGCAGGCTTACAAGCTTTTCGCCAAAAACATTTAAGTAACATCACTACTGCCAGCCTTAATTTCTTATGTGAAACTAACTATCAAACTAAAGCTGTTCCTGAACATAACTTAGCTGATTCTTTAGAAGAAGTCTCTAATCGCAATAAAAATAAAAATCTTACTTTTATCATTTGCAGCTTTCCTGAGCTGAGCAAAAAATTAAATGAACAATTGATGCGTCTTGCCAGTAAAAAAACTGTTTATTTATGCTTAATCAGTGATCCTTTGGAAAGTGATTTACCTGCTACACATAACCTAACTATTAATACTCCACAAGGTCAAGAATATGTAATAAATCTAGGTGATAAAGCAGCGCGCCTAAATTATCAAAGGCAATATCAAAAAAAGCTCGCCAAATTAGAAACTTTATGTAGCGAATTGAAAATTACTTTATTAAACATATATAGCACAGATAACACTTTAGCTAAGCTGGTTAAATTATTATGAAAAATCCAAAAACTAATCAGAATACTGAAAATATCATCACACAGATTTACAATAATTTGAGAAGCCAAATAATTGGCCAAGATGAGTTAATACAAAATTTATTAATTGCCTTACTTTCTGGTGGTCACATTTTAATTGAAGGCATGCCAGGACTAGCAAAGACCTTAAGTGCTGCTACTTTGGCTAATTCAGTAAATGCTAAATTTAAACGTATTCAATTCACGCCTGATTTACTACCTTCAGATCTTATTGGTACGGATATTTACCTACAAGAAAGAGGCAGATTCGAATTTTCAGAAGGACCACTATTTAGCAATATTATTTTAGCAGATGAAATTAACCGTGCCCCAGCTAAAGTGCAATCAGCTTTACTTGAAGCGATGGCTGAGGGGCAAATTACTGCTGGTAAAAAAACTTATAAATTACCTGAATTATTTATGGTGATCGCCACACAAAATCCACTTGAGCAAGAAGGAACTTATGCCCTACCTGAAGCTCAGCTTGATCGTTTTTTAATGCAGGTCAAAATCTCTTATCCTGATGCGCAAGAGGAATTACAAATTTTAGAATTAGCAGAAAAACAAGATAGTAAAAATATTGTGCCGCTTAAAAATATTGCGCCACAGGATATTCTGGCTGCTCGGGAAAAAATCTCGCAGATTTATCTCGATGAAAAGCTTAAGCAATATATTGTTAATTTAGTTATGGCTAGTAGAGAAGCTGAAAAATATGATCAAGAATTAGCGAGCTATATTAAGTTTGGGGCTTCACCTCGTGCTACTCTAGCCTTAGCACAAACTGCTAAGGCATTAGCTTATTTAAATGGTGATGAATTTGTTACTCCTTACCATATTCAGAAAATGGCACCTTATATCTTGAGTCACCGCATTATTCTCAGCTATAAAGCTGCAGCGGCAAATCTTGATAATGATCAAATTGTAAAATATTTAATCGATCTGGTTGCAGTATAACCATGCTTAAAACTGGCGAAATTTACGATATTTATGAATTAACTAATATCGCTATTTGGCCGATTGCACCAATTTATTATTTCATTATATCTTTAATTATTTTGCTGTGCAGCTGCATATTCTATCTAAAACGTCATAGTAAAACTGAGGCCAGAACTAATTGGCAAAAAGCTGCACAAGCAGAATTAAATGAATATATTCTAGATAAATATATCAATCTTCCTGAGCTGCATAATACTATCAAAAAAATCCTGATCCAAAAAACCTCACGTCAAAATGTAGCCAGGCTTTCTGGACGAGAATTGCTCAATCAACTTGAAGAGCATGATCCCTACGATTACCCTTGGAATATTCATGCAGAATTTTTTAGCAAAATTTTTGCTAAAAATAATAATTATAAAAAGGATCAAGAAGTTAGCGAGATTCTGAATGCTTTAAAAAAATGGCTATGATTAGTAATTTTTTAGCAACTAATATTCAGACGGCCTTTCGGTACAATTTTGCAACAAGTGCAAAATCACTCAAGAACCTTAACTATTTAGGTTCTCGAGTGATCGAGCATATGCGAGATTTTATCGAGAGATCCTTTAGTAATTTTTTAACAATTAACATGCAAGCAATCTTAAAAAAGCTAGAGGCGTAGCATGAGTAATATCATCTTTCTTAAGCCTTTATATTTTATCTTAAGCTTACTTCCCATCATACTCTTATGGTGGCCCAGTAAAAAAAATAATCAACTAGCTATAAATATTCCTTTTGCTACAGATATATTAAAATGCTATCAAAAAAATCTTTATAAAAGCCAAATTAATTATAAAAAATTTTTTATACTCTATCTGGTTTGGCTTGCCTTGGTTAGCGCCTTAGCACAACCTAACCTGTTAAAGAATAATCAAAAAACCTATCATTTTGGCTATGATTTAATGTTAGCTGTTGATGTATCCGGCTCGATGGCAGCACTAGATTTTTCTAGTAAAGATGAATTGCTTAATCGTTTACAAGTAACCCAAGCAATCCTTACAGAATTTATTGCAGAAAGAAATAATGATCGTATTGGCATTATTATCTTTGGTAAATTTGCCTATTTAGAAAGTCCTCTAACTATAGATAATATCACTTTAACTAATGTTATTAATAATCTTGAAATTGGTATTGCCGGGAAGGATACAGCCATTGGTGACGCGCTTACTTTAGCAGTAAAAAAATTAAAAGATCAACCAGCAGCATCTAAAGCTATTATTTTACTTACTGATGGCGAAAATACTGCTGGACAAATTGCCCCTCTAACTGCTGCTGAACTTGCTAAAAAATATGAGATTCCGGTTTATACTATTGGTATTGGCAAAAATGGTGAGGCACCTTTTATCGATCAATTCGGTAGGTTGCAATATGGCCGAGTCTTTCTTGATGAGGTTACCTTACAAGAAATTGCACAGCTTACTAATGCTAAATTTTTCCGTGCAGAAAACAAAACTGAGCTTAAAAAAATCTATGCAGAAATAGATAAATTAACCGCCACTAAAGCTGAGCATAAATCATATTTGGAATATCACAGCCTATTTCAATATCCGCTTATTTTAGCAATGCTAATTTTGCTGTGCTATGTACTTTATTTTAAAAAAATTACTAAATGCGTGAAGCATGTTTAAAGAATTTATAACAAATTTCCATTTTGCTGAACCAGCCTATTTACTGTTATTAGTGGCAATTGCTGCTAGCTGTATTTTATCTAAATATTATAAGCTCACTGAAAAAAACCAATTTCAAAAATATTACAAACTATTTAGCAAAGAAAATTTAAATTACTTAGTTAAATCAGAGCATATAACCAATAATAAAAATATTTACTTATTGATTATCTGTCTTAGCTTACTCAGTTTAGCTCTGGCTAAACCACGTTGGCAATATGAGACTGTTAGCGGCTTTCAGGAAAATAACAATATGGTATTTTTACTAGATAGTTCTAACTCTATGTCAGCTACAGATATTGCACCTTCACGTTTTGTTAAAGCTAAGCAAGAAATCGCTGATATTGTTAAATATTTTACCACTACTAGATTTGGTTTAATCGCTTTCAATAATATTGCTTATAACTTATTACCCTTATCATTTGATCAAGAAGCAATGCTAGATAATCTTAAAAATCTGCAACAAAAAGATTTTAACCAAGCAGGCTCAAATCTTAATATCGCTTTAGAAAGCGCACTTAATTATTTTGCAAGAATTCCTGGCGCGAATAAATTTATTATAGTTTTTACTGATGGTGATTTTACTGAAGCTCTTGATAAAAATTTAAATAAGCAACTCAGTGAAGCTAATATTAGATTATTTATCTATGCTCTTGGCACAGAAGTTGGAGCGCCTCTATTTCAAACAAATGGTAAAGCCCTTAATTATGAGGGCCAGCAAGTTATTGCAAAATTAGATCTTAAAAATTTGGAAATTTTGGCAAGTCAAACCAAAGCAGCTTTAGTTACAGCAAATTATAGTAATCAAGATCTAGAAAAACTCATTGCATATGTTGAAGCTACAAAACAAGAACAACAAGAGAGTAACACTGAGCTTAAAATTTGGTCCGAAGCTTTAACTATATTTTTATTACCTGCCCTCTTCCTATTTTTACTGATGATGCGCAAGGAAATTATCGCCATCTTTATTATTAGCTATTTAGCAGCAACAGATGCTCAGGCATTTAATTTTACTGATTTATTTTTGAATCAAGATCAACAAGCAAAACGCGCCTATAAAACTAAAGATTATGCAGCTGCTCAGCAAAAATTTACTGATAAATATAATCAAGCCGTAAGCGCTTATCGTGCTGGAGATTATACAGCAGCTAAAAAATTATTTAGCGAAGCAGAACATGAAAAAGCCTTATATAATTTAGGCAATAGTAATTTTAAATTAGCAGATTACCAACAAGCTATTGAAAATTACACAGCTTATTTAAGCAATAATCCAGATGATCAAGCAGCACAGCATAATTTGGCAGTAGCCAAAGAAAAACTACAAGAACAGCAACAGCAAAATAATTCTCAGCAGCAAGAACAAAATAGTGAAACAGAAAATTCTAAGCAGCAACCAGAAACACAGCAAAAGCAAAATCAGCAAGATAATAATGAGCAGCAAAACCCTACAGAAAATCAACAAAATTCTGAGCAACAACCAGAAGAGCTCAGTGATAAAATTTTTGATTTAATCGAAACTGATAGTAGAAATTTAATGCAAGAAAAATTAAAAAATATGGAAAGCAATCAAACAAAAGAACAAAATTCTGTTAAACCATGGTAAGAATTTTAACTATTATAATCATATCTTTACTAACGCATACAGCCTTAGCAGCGCAGCTGGATGTCTCAAGCAACAAATTAAAATATGGTAAAGATGAGCAGATTTATCTTAATGTATCTTTAAAGGATGCGCGGGCAAAATCTGATCCTAATCTAGGTGAATTTTATGATGCTGGCTTTATTCTAACCTCTAATAAAAAAGCCATAAAAACTCAGCTAATTAATGGGCAAAGAGTTAATCTAGTTCAGTGGCAATATGCCTTTAAAACAAAGCGCGAAGGTAAAATCACTTTACCAACTATTTCAATAAATACTGACCAAGGCAATATAGTAAGCAAAGCCCTAACTATAGAAATCAGTAAAAAACTAAAAAGCAGTAATAATAGTGGCGATAAGGTTTTAGTTAAGGCTCAGCTAGCTGATCAACAGCTTTATGTAAACCAAACTACTATTTTAACTATAGAGCTTACCAGATTTGTAAATATCTTTAACTTACAACTTATCTTTCCAGAAAATTTAGATTTTGTTGTAACTAATTTAGGCCAATCTGCCGCCCAAGAAACTTATATAGGTAATGAGCGTGCTGTTATTTCTAAATATTATTATGCGATATCTCCGCTTAAATCTGGTGCTTTACAATTAGCTTTACCAACTGTTAAAGCAGCAATCAATGCTGGTGATAATTCTAGCTATTATGGCTTAAGTTTTCGCTTAAATAATTTTAGTAATTATAAAGATATTAAAATTACTTCTGAACCTCTGCAACTAAAAGCAAAAACCATCTCAAATAAAGAGCATGCCAACTTACCTTTAGATAAATTAACTATCACCACCAATCTTGATGGCTTAGAAGGCAAGCAGTTAATTGCTGGTAAATCTTATAATTTCTCTATTGATTTAGCTGCTAAAGATATTTTTGCCAAACATTTACCTGAATTGATTTTTCCAGAAAATGCAGCTTATAAAATTTATGCTGAGGCTCCTGAATTAACAGATAATTTTAACGAGGCTAACTTAGCTTTAGAAGCGAGTAAAAACTTTAAATTTACCTTGATACCAGCAAGTAGCGGTGTAATTAACATACCTCAATTAACAGTTAAATGGTGGGATATAAAACAGCATAAAGCTAAAATAGCACGTAGTAAGAATTTAAACTTAACTGTGGATCCAGCAGTCAATCAAGAAAAATTTATCAGTAAAGATTTTCAAAAAACTGTTGCAGCTCCTGTACAAAATACGGCAAGTGATCCTCAACAAAGTAAATGGCTTTATCTATTAATTGCTACTAATTTACTTAGCATCATCATTATTATTTACCTATGGTTAAAACCTAGAAAGCATATGAGCAAAAGCAAAAATACAACTGCAAAAAAAACTTTCTTAAAAACTAATTTTAACTTTCCTAAAATTGCAGATGCAAATGAGCTTGAAAAATTTTGTCTGCAATATTTTAGTAAATTTTATCAAGAAAAATTCACCAATCTGCAACAGATTTTTGCTAAGTTAGAAAATGATTATCAAGGTGCTGTAAAATTAAAAACTCTCAATAAAAATATCAATAGTGCTCTCTATCATAAGAAAAAGCTTAATCTAGAAAAAACGCTAGCTGAGCTAAAATTAATTATAAAAGAGCTTGGTAAAAATAAATCAGCTAAAGTAGAAACTTCAGCTGCACAACATAATTTCAAGCTTAATCCTTAACTAATTACGAAGTAATTTTTTTAATTTTATAGTTACCAGCTGCCAATATTTTCCATAGAAAGCCAAGGCTCTTTGGCTTCTAACGCTTCACCTTTTTGCAATAGCTCTATTGAAATACCATCAGGAGATTTGATAAAAGCCATATGACCATCTCTTGGTGGACGATTAAGCACTATTCCACAATCCAATAATTTTTGACAAAATTCATAAATATTATCGACGCGATAAGCTAAATGACCAAAATTTCTACCACCTTGATATTCTTCAACTTTACCATCCTCAGCAGGCCAATTATAGGTAAGCTCTATTAGAGGTGCTTTATTAAGCTTAGCTTCATCTAAATCATATGGTGCCGCTAAAAAAATCAGAGTAAATCTACCCTTCTCACTCTCATAACGCCTAGTTTCAACTAGCCCTAATTTATTACAAAAAAAATCCAAAGATTCATCAATATCTTTGATTCTTAACATCGTATGTAAATATTGCATTCTTTATTTTACCTCATTAATTCACTTAAAAATTTAGCACTTTTAAAAGCACTTGCAACCCGACCCGAAATAAAATAATCACCACAAATTCCTAAACCAAAAGATTTATCATATAAAGCATCTGGTTCTAGATTTTGTGACACATCAGCATAACGCCAACGATGTAATTTGCTAAAGGCAAGATCTGCTGCTTTTAGATTAATAATTTGTCCTAATTCATCAATTAGTTTTTGCTCAATAATTTCTTGAGGCGCTTCTAAATTTTGCTCAGCCCAATCATTATCAGAATGAGCAAGTAAAGAATAGCCATTAGGCCTACCTGCTTTACTATTATTAACTGCTAACCAAGAAATTTTACTATTGCTGATCTGTGCTGCTGCAAATTCTAAAGATAATTTATTTTTATAAGCTAGCATCAAGCTATAACAACCAAGCATTTTAACCTGTTTAATTTGAGCTATAAATTGATGATTGGCTGGCAATAAATTTAATGCTTGCTCAGCAGGTATAGCTATGATTAATTGATCGAACTCTTCAGGATAAAATTCTTCTGCTATTTTTAGCTGCCATTTATTCTCCTGATATTTTAATTCTGTTATTTGAGTTGCTAGCTCTACTTTAAAATTTTTTGCTAAAAATTTAACTAGCTGATTCATTTGCGGAACCGCAATATAACGCTCTATATTATCTTGTACATAATCAAGCTGCTCTGGTTGCTGCTTATCAATAAGTGCAATCTGTTCAGGCCATTTAGCAATTAACCCTTCTGCAAAAGCGGGTTCTAGAAACTCAGAAAATTCTGGTTCTTTAATAGTAAAATATTGCGCGCCATGATCAAAATGATAATCATCAAGACGTTTAGTGCACATTCTACCACCCATGCCTCGTGATTTATCAAAGATAGTTATCTGATATTTATCTTGTAAAAATGTAGCTGCAGTTACACCTGCCAAACCACAACCAATAATTGCTAATTTCTGCATCATCAAAACTAAAAAGGCTAATTTAGATTAGAGTAGTTAATTTACTATTAAAAAATATGTAACATTTACGCTAGCCAAGCCCCTTAAAATGTGCTATAATATAGCATCACAACATGAGGAACATATGAGATATCTAGGAAAAACTGCAGCAAATGCAGGAAAAACAGCTTATTTATTCAATATAGTAAGAAATAATAGCCAAGCATTAAAACATTATAAAAGCGCTATACCGGAAGAAATATCAGAAAGTTTTATTACTGAATTTAAAAAACGATATAGAATTTTTGATCCAGAAATTCACCATTTCAGAAATACAGAACCAACTAAAACAGAAATATCGGAAGCTACACAATTTTTAGATAAAATTATTCAAAAATCTGAGTATAGAGACGAATTAGAATATTTAAAAAATAATCCACATCTAGCTATTGAATTTTTAATATACCAAGCTTGGATATAGAAGAGCACATTTTACCTTCAACAAGAAGCGATGAAGAAAATAATGCTTTAATTTTTACCTTAAGACCCACACAAATATTTAGTCATTATTTATTTAAGAAATTTGCCAACCCAGAGAATCATGATACAAGTTTAGTTTATCCTAACTTACAACATATAGAACGTAATTCATCATTTTTATCAGGCAAAAAACTTGATTATCATAATGATGGTTGGGCAATAGGAGGAATTGATTATGTAATGCTTTCTTGTCTAAGGGGCGATCCTAATATTTACACTAATATTATTGCTATAGATGATATTATAGCTAAATTAAAACAAGATGGTAATGAGTGGGTTTTAGATCATCTTGCACAAGATTTTATTACTGATTTAGAAACTTATGAGCAACACCCTATTTTAACTAAAGACGGTAAAATAAATTATGCTGATTTTGGCCATTTTGAACCAACTAGAGATTATGAAGAAGCAACAGCTGCAAAAAATATCTTAGCTAAAACCATTAATTCTATAGAACCATTTTACCGTGAAAGTTTAAATGATAAACAAGCCGTAATATTTAATAATGGAAAAACCATCCATAGTCGAGATATTAAAGATACTGAATTGGCACCAGAATCTAGATTATTACTTAGAATGCATGGCGATAGCTGGGCAGAAACTATTAAAAAACAAGAACAAGAAGAATTATCTAATAGCTTAGCTAAATAAGTGAATATATTAAACCTATCAAACCACCACAAATACCACCCCAAACAACTAACCAACCTAGATGTTCTCTGATCATTTTCTGGATGATTTCTTTAACCATTTGCGGGGTTAAATCTGCTAAGCGCTTATCAATAATTACAGAAATTTTTTCATGTAAGCTTGCAATTAAATCTCCTTCACCACTGCTATGTTCTGCTACTAACTCTGCAATAATATTTTTTAATTTTTCAGTTACTGGTTCTTTAAGTGGGGCAAGAGCCTCTTTACCACCGACCATGGCTAGCATACCACCAAGTGGTGAGTTAATTATAGCATCAACTAGCTCATTAAAGATTTTTTCAAAATCAATTTTTTGATTAATCTTATCAGCTGAAAGATTTAGATCATTCCCCACAAAGAATTTTTCAATATGAGCTTTACTAAAAAACTCACTAATAATCAGATCTTTAATTGCTGCTTTAAAATCTGCAAAGCGATTTAAAATTACCCCTGAACCGTAAATCAAAGGAATCTTTTCAAATAACATATGAATCGCTAATGAATTTGTTACTGCCCCTGAAAGGGCAAAAATTCCCATATTAAAAATTAAATGATTACTCCCACCAAGTAAGTAACCAATGATGGTAAATAATAATGCTATTAAATTTGTTAAAAAATTCTTGTTAAACATCTTTTCTATAATAAACTAAATTTGCTACAAATCCTTAGTAAATAAAATAGGTTCTCGAGTGATTTTAAGCAAGGCGCAAAATTGTACCGAGAGATCAATTTAAAAATATAGATACAATGATAAATTTAAACCCTTTCATCAATTTAATCGATTCGATTCTTGGCATTTATTCACTGCTTTTATTTTGCTATGTGATTATTTTTTATTTATTACTTTTTAAAATAATTAACCCATATAGCCAATTTGTTATTAAGCTTAATCGTTTTTTAGCAAAAATTTTCGAACCAGTTTTAGCAAAAATCAGACGCTATATTCCTCCATTGGGTAATGTTGATATTTCGATAATTGTGCTTTTTTTAGCCATCCAATTTTTTCGTGATATTCTCTATAACTATTTCTACGTTTATTAGGAACTGCCCCGAATCAATATATTGCACAAGCTTTTCTAAACAGATTTCTTAGTTTTAATTGTGACACCAACAAATTTTTTGGATTGGAAAATTTACAATAGCTCGCCGAGCTTTTTGGTTTGTAGGATCTGTCTAGCCTTCTCATACTTATCATCATGCCAAAATATCAAACAACCATTGCAACCCTTACCACAGCAACCCTCAGTAC
>CAXDRM010000019.1:0-19631 GCA_963991775.1 uncultured Rickettsiales bacterium
AATCAAACTATCGATTTCGTATTTAAGTATGGTTAAAAAGTTAAATTACTATATATTCTTCTGTTGCTTCAGGAGAAGCATATTCTAAAGGAAATTTTTGTTTGTTATTTGGTGTATCTAGTAATTCTAGTAAAACTTCTTCAGAGATATGATTAAGTAAATAAGTTTGTTCAGTTTTTAAAATAAGGTGAGCAAAATTTTGTTTATGTTCACTTATTTGAGTTAATAAGATTTGTTTTTGAATTTCTGGTTCTAATTTTTTCAATTGTTGCAGTAGATTGGCTGTATAATTATTTTGGTTACCATTCATAATTTGCTTAGCAATATGTTGGGTTAGAATATTACCATGCTCCTTGGCAAATGCGTTAAATGTATCAGGATCGGCATATTCTAAAGGTAAATTTCCATGCTGGTTTTTTTGTGCCAGTAAATCTATAAATTGCTTTTCACCTACTATATCGATTATTTCTGCAAATAATTCAGGGCGATTATTTATAAAAATATAATGAGCAATATTCCAATTATCTGACGATTTAGGGGATTGAGTTAATACTTTTATCAATAATTCTTTGTCTGATTGCAATCTAGCTAAAATTTCACGATATTCAGATAGTCCATCATTTGTTAGGCAATTTGTTAAGTGGGAATAAGTGTATTCAGGTTGTATAGTTATACCCAATAAATGAGCAGACCCTTGTTCATTTAGATAATTTCTAGAGCCTTCTAACATTTCATTGATATGCGCTATTTTACTTGTTGAAAACGGAATAAACTGCATATATCTCTCATTATTTTGAGTTGCTTGCTGCCTGTAGAGAGAGTTTGTCAAAGGAGTAATTATAGCTGAGTATAAAGCTTCTTCTAAATATAGTTTAGTTGTGCCCAATATATTATTTGGATCATAAATTTTTGCTCTAAAACTTTTATTTGTTCCTTCAATATATGCATAAACTCCATTTGTTAATTTATCAAAGCAGCTTTTAATAAATTCTTTGTTTTTTTTAGTTAAGCTATTTTCAGGGAATAGTTTTATATAATCTTCATATTGCCAATCGAATATAGCTCTTCTATAAAGTTCATCTTTTTGATTAAGCCAACTATTAATATAGTAATGGGTTATACTATCATCGGCAATGTGGGAATTTTTTCCTAGTATTCTTGTACTAGCAAATACAGCTTTTGCTACTGTTTCTGTAGGTTCAGTATCAACAAAGAATTTTTGGTAATTTGCTAACTCATCTAGCTGTTGTTTACCACTTATATCTCTTTCATGGGTGCAAATAAAGCCATATATAGCAGGTGTCTCTTTACAGATATAGCCCTCAGCTTCTAATAGTTTTTTTGCTTTATTTTTAAGTTCTTTATTTGCTAAACCAATATTAATAGGTATTACGTTATATTTAAATCCTCCCTCACGATATATTGCTAGTTTAAAATTTAAATATTCATAAAGATTATCTTCAGTTGCCCATCTAAAACTATTAAGTGCCTCTTCTGCAGATGGTTTTACAAAATCTTCGTTAAGCCACTTTTCTTTTAAACCAAAATTTTCTAATGCTGAATTAATGTAAGATCTCATATCTTATGCTTCTTAAGTTTGCTATATAATAACATATTTAAGGGGGTCAGACAAGTTTTAATGATGTTATACCAAACTTAATTACTGTAAGATTGGCTTATGCTCGATTTTTACTTCCATGAAGATGAAAGGTTTGGCATTAGGAATAGCGTAATCTTGAATAAGTCTTTTAGCTATAGGTTTGAAAGCTGTAATGTAATTATGATTATTAATTAGATTAATATTTTCAGGCGCAAAATGTGCTTGCTGATTCAAGATATGTGTATAAATCACCGTATTTTCTAAAATTCTTTGTACATAATTTCTAGTTTCTGCAAAAGAGATTAACTCAATCCAATCAATAATTTTATGCTTATCTGTAAGCTTTCTCGGATCACCATTTTGCTTTAACCAATTTTTGGTGCTTCTTGGCCCAGCATTGTAAGCTGAACTGGCTAAAATATATGATTGGCGATATTGTTTAAGCAGCATATTAATATAGTAGCTACCTAATTTAATATTATAAGCAGCATTTTTAGATAGCTTATTTTTGCTATAAGAAACACGCATTCTTCTTGCTACTTCACGTGCCGTAGCAGGCATTAATTGCATGTAACCAACTGCACCGGCTGAGCTTTTAGCTGAAACATTAAAACCACTTTCTTGTCTGATTATTGCCATAATTAGCGCCTGTTGTTTTAAATCTGCTTTAGGTAAATGTTGTACTACCGGATAATTTGCTAAAGATAATACATTAAAGCGTGTAGCTAATCTGCCAACTTCATTAATAATTTCTGCGTTCTTACTATAGCTTGCAAGTGAAATGATTTTTTTGATACGTTCTGGCTCAGGATCATTTAGAATTGCTTGTTTGAAAAATTTAAGAGAAATTTTAGCATTACCTAAATAAGCATGATAAAGCGCGATACGTAATAAATTTTCTTCAGCAATGAAAAATCTTAATTCCACCGGATCATGAATTTTGGTAGTAGGTAAGCTAATCATTAATTCATTGTTTAATTCTAAAAGAGCCATTTGACCGTAAAAGCTAGTTGTATAATTACTGGCAGTGACGAACCATTCATTAGCAGCTAGATTATTTTTATTTGCTGCATAGGCTCTACCCAGCCAGTAGCTTGCTCGGGATTTGCTGATTGCATAATTTACATTATCATGCATGGTTTTAAAATGTCTGATGGCAAGACGTGGTTTATCTAAATGACGTAGCGCTAACCAGCCGGCAAACCATTCTAACTCGGCTAAAGCAACGCCTGGCTCTTTAATATTATGATTGGTAATTACTTGATAAGCAGTATTTGGTTTATTTTCTTGTAATAGATGTCGCGCATTTCTTAAGCGAATTTTATACCATCTTTGTGGATTAACTTCTGGCTCTAAATTAAGTAAATATTGAGTGATTTGACTATCACGATCTCTTCGTTCAAACCATCTAATAATATAATAAATTAAATCTTCATCATTTTCATAATTATCGGGAAGACTTTTAAGATATTTAGGGGCGCGTGAATAATTTTTGGCAAAAGCTGTTTGGGTACGAAAAAGCTTTTGTTCATTTTTGTTCAGATATTTAAAAAATTTTTTACTATCATTGTAATCTCTACTTCTAATCAGGCTGGCAATTTTTTGTTTAATAATCTTTTTATCAATGATCTCAGCATGCTCGCTGATAAATTTATGTGCTTTACTAACAGGAAATGCTTTGCTCAAAAAATATCCTTTAGTAAATTCTTGGCTGAGCTCATTATTTTTGGCAAAAACTTCTTGATAAAGTTTAAAGCTATTTTGGCTACGTGGTTGAAAATTACTGTAAAAAAAATCTAGATTATCGACAGAGACTTTACTATTTAACTGTGCCTCAAGATTTCGGAATAATTTTTGATATTCTGGAAGGTAAGATCTTCCTACCAAAAAGTTTAATGCTTGATTAGCATCTATTGCTTGTTGTTTATTAATAGTCTGCCACATGAGCAATTCATTAATTGCATCATCTTGACAAAGTTCACTGTAACGTAGAGCAGCTTTTGCTGAGTTTTTTTCCACAACACGCAAAGTTTTATTAAGACAATTTAAAGAGCTTTGCTCAAGCAAAACTGTGATTTTTTGCGCATGTAAATTAGCGGGTAGTAAGAGAATAGAAAATAATGTATAAACTAATTTTAGTTTCATTATAAAGTGATATTATTTCTGGGGTATGATTATAATAAAAATTTTATTTATTGAAACATGTATATTCACAATTTAGAACCGGTAGTTTTTACTTTAGGGCCTTTAGTAATTCGCTGGTATTCTCTAGCGTATATTTTTGGTATAATTTTTGCTTTTAAATATGTGCTTTTTTTGGAGCAAAAATATCAATTAAAATTAACTGATAAAAAGCGTCTTGAAGATTTAACTTTTACCATAATTTTAGGTATTATTCTAGGCGGTAGAATTGGTTATACTTTATTTTACAATTTTGCTTATTACAGTGTTAATCCTATAGAAATATTTTTTATTTGGCAGGGGGGTATGTCTTTTCATGGTGGCTTGATAGGCTTTACGCTGGCTGTATTATTTTATGCTAAAAAACATCAGCAGGATTTTTTGCGTTATATGGATGTTTTAGCTTGTAGTGTGCCTCTTGGTTTGTTTTTAGGACGTATTGCTAATTTTATTAATGGTGAATTATATGGTCGTGTTACCGATGTAGCTTGGGCAGTTATTTTTCCTTTAGCGGATAATTTGCCACGTCATCCTAGCCAGCTTTATGAGGCCTTACTTGAAGGGGTGCTAACTTTTATCATTTTATATTATGCTTTTGCGCAAAAAGCTTGGCGTGATAAACCGGGCAGTTGTGCAGGTTTATTTTTAATGTGTTATGCTTTATCGCGCATTTTTGTCGAGTTTTTTCGTGAACCTGATGAGCAAATAGGTTTTATATTTTCAATTATTTCAATGGGGCAATTGCTTTCATTGCCGATGTTAATGTTAGGAATTTATCTTATAAAATTTTATCATGGCCAATCCTCTAGAAAATAAATTAAAAAAATTAATTGCTGGTGAAGGCGCAATTTCTATTGCGCAATTTATGCAGCTCGCATTATTTGATGCTGAAGAAGGCTATTACACTAGACGTGAAATATTTGGCGAGTTTGGTGATTTTATTACCGCGCCGGAAATTAGTCAGATTTTTGGTGAAATTATGGGTAGCTATGCTGCTTATAAATGGCAAGAATTAGGCAGTCCTGAAAATTTTCAAATTATTGAATTAGGGCCGGGCAGAGGTGCCTTGCTTAATGATTTTTTAAGGGCAACTCAGCATATTCCAAAATTTCATGCTGCTTTGCATATTGCTTTAGTTGAGCTTAGTCCGCGTCTGATCAAGATTCAAGCAGAGATCTTAAATAATTATCAGGTGAGTTTTAAACATCATCAAGAATTTGCAGAAATTGCTAGTCAGGATTCTTTCATTATAGCGAATGAATTTTTTGATGCTTTGCCCATCAATCAATATCAATATCAGGGAGGTAAGTGGCATGAGCGCAAAATAGCTCTTAATGAGCAGGATGAATTTAATTTTGTTTTAGAAAAAAATCAGCAAGCAGCAAGTGAGTTTATTCGTGAACCGCAGCAGCCAGTGTCAGGTGATATTTATGAGATATCTTTTGCTAGTTTGCATATTATGGATCAGTTGGCAGAATTTCTTAGTAATACTAAATCAATCGCTGTTTTAGTTGATTATGGTTATGCAAAAAAACAATATGGCGATAGTTTGCAAGCTCTTAAAAAGCATCAATATCATGAGATTTTTAAAGATTTGGGACATGCAGATTTAACCGCCCATGTTGATTTTTCAGCTTTAGTAAAAATTGCCGGAAAATATACAAATTTAAGCCACCAACTTTTATCTCAAGCAGAATTTTTATTGGGTTTCGGCGCAAGTGAGCGTCATAAGCAATTAAAACAAGATGTATCTTCTGATGTGCAAGAAAAATTGGATAGGGCGTTTGAGCGGCTTACTCATCCCGAGCAGATGGGAGAACTGTTCAAAGTGTTACTTATAGAAAATTCTTCCAAGTAAATTTCCAGCTCGGACCACCTATTCTCATTTTTCTCTAAAAAAATCTCTTACGTACGTCTAAGGTACGCTGCGAGCTTTTTTTAGAGAAAAATAAAAATATCTGGCCCAATCTAAAAAATTTTGTGGTGCTACATTCATCGGTTGGTGAGCCTGGTTCTCCTGAGCTTGTCGAATGGGCCGAACCACAAGATGAATACAAGTATGATATAGCGATTTTAATGCTATGCGCTTTAAATTTTTTGGTGTCTTACTTTAGCGATTTAGGTCCCTGAGCCCGCCGAACGGGCCGTTTGAGTCTTAGATAATGATATCTGTACCATCTACTGCACCATATAATTCTTCTATGCTTAATTGATTGTGCTCTCTATCATAGATGATTTGTTGATAAATTGGATCACTTTCAGCTCTATCGGGATTAATAAAAGTAACGGCTGTAGTAGTTTGGAATCCATCAGCTGTAGGTATTTCACGAGCTCTAGCTATTTGACTAGCTGTAACTTCTGTCTCCATGGACTCTGTTATATGTTGCGCTATTTCAGGATCGATTATTACTGCCTGTGTGGGTACGGCCATATGTTGCCTTTCTTGTATATTTGCTCGATGTAATTTATAGCCATGGCAACATAGGCTAAGCGCCCCAACAGCAAGTAAGCTAATACCTAGTGAGAATGTGGGATTATTAAAATCAAATTCTTGCCTAGTGGCCCCATTTACTATCATAAATGCCGAGCCAAAGCACAAGCCCAATGTGGCTAAACCTGATTGCCAAGTAACATGCCTATTACAATTATCATTATGCATCTTCATCCCATATAATTATGCAGTAGATTATAGCATAATTTTACTTTCTTGTAAATTTACCTGGGTTGTAAAAGCAGTTAAGATCGTTAGCTTGAAAAAAGCTATTATGTTTTGTTGGGGGGTGATTAAAAATCAACAGAGCGTGCTTGTATTTTTGATGAGCTCAACTGCAAAAATTACGGAGTGTATAGATAATACATGAGTAAATTTTTGACAGTTGAAGCGAATCACTCCGATGAAACATTGTGTTGCAAACATAATGTTTCAGAAAAGGCTGCACGACATGTTGATTTTTACTCAGCTGCTTCGATATTAAGCTTAGACTTACGAGACTTCCTACGTCTTTTACCAACACGCCTTTTGCTGACAATATCACGATCTACCTCTAAACGACGTGCAATATAATCATCAAGCTGAGTACTTAATTCTTCGATTTTATCACGGAAGAAATGATCAGCTTTTTCAATAACATGATAATCTATTTCAATGTTTTTTTGTGCACTTAACTTATCAGCAAGCTTGGCAGGATATTCTTCAGGTACAATAGAATCTGCGGTACCTTGTACAATAAGACCGGAAGCAGTGCATGGCGCTAAAAATGAGAAATCATAATTATTTGCCGGTGGTGAAATTGCCACAAAACCCATAATCTCAGGACGACGCATCAAAAGCTGCATCGCAATCCAAGAACCGAAAGAGAAGCCTCCAATCCAAAAAATGCTCGCATTAGGATTTTGGGCCTGAAGCCAATCCATAGCAGTAGTAGCATCAGCTAATTCACCAATACCATCATCATATTTACCTTGCGACTTACCTACACCACGAAAGTTAAAACGTAATACAGAAAAGCCATTATTAACAAAAGCCTTAAATAAATTATAAGAAACTTTGTTATTCATCGTGCCACCATGTAGTGGATGAGGGTGTAAGACTAATGCTACAGGTGCTTTGGGATCGGGATTATGGAAATATCTTCCTTCTAATCTTCCTTCTGGTCCGTTAAAAATAATTTCAGGCATTTAATTAAATATTATTAATGTTCGTTAATGTCAGTAATAGTTGACTGCTGGGGTAGGTTATTATAAAATCTGCAAAGAATTTATAAGATATTAAGCTAAAGTCAATATGTTACTTACAACGCGTGCCCGTTACGCAATTATGGCCACAGTAGATTTATCTAAGCATGCAATTGATAAGCCAGCAAAAATGGCTGATATTGCTGAACGCCAAGATATATCTGCCAATTATCTTGAGCAGATTTTAAATGTTTTAAAACATGCTGAAATAGTTGATGCAGTTAAAGGTCCTGGTGGTGGTTATAAGTTAAAGAACAGTTCAGATGAGCTTTATATCGCAGATATTATTAAAGCAGTGGCCGAGCCAGTAAAATTTACTAAATGTGGTGAGACTAAGCCTTGCTCTAATAAAAATGCTAAATGCCAAACACATGCTTTATGGAAGGGTTTGGAAAGAAATATCGTGTCATATTTATCGGCTATTAGCGTTTCCGATGTAAGTCAGGGTAAGATAGCAAATTTATAATTAGGTGAAAAATGACAAGTAAATTAAAAAAGCCAGTATATCTGGATTATCAATCAACAACTCCTTGTGACCCACGAGTAGTAGATGCGATGGTACCATATTTTGCAGAAGATTTTGGTAATCCTCATTCGCGTAGCCATGCTTATGGTTGGAAAGCAGAGGAAGCTATCGAGATTGCGCGTGAACATGTTGCTGATCTTATTGGGGCAGGTAGCAAAGAAATCATCTTCACTTCAGGTGCCACTGAATCAAATAATATTGCAATAAAAGGTATAGCTCATTTTAACCAAGCTAAAAAGAATCACATCATCACTGTAGCGACCGAGCATAAATGTGTTTTAGATTCTTGTCGAGTTCTTGAACAAGAAGGTTTTAAAGTAACCTATCTACCAGTACAGCAAAATGGTCTAATTGATCTTAAAGAGCTTGAAGCTGCTATTACTGACAAAACTGTTTTAGTATCGATAATGGCAGTTAATAATGAAATTGGTGTAGTACAGCCAATTAAAGAGATTGGTGCATTATGCCGTAGTAAAGATGTGTATTTTCATACAGATGCTGCCCAAGCTTTTGGTAAAATTCCTCTTGATGTAGAAGAGATGAATATCGATCTAATGAGTATCTCAGGTCACAAAATTTATGGACCAAAAGGTGTTGGTGCACTTTATGTAAGACGTAGACCAAGAGTTAGATTAAATGCTTTAATTAATGGTGGCGGTCAAGAAAGAGGTTTACGTTCTGGTACTTTGCCTACGCCATTAGTGGTGGGTCTTGGCAAGGCTGCTGAGCTTGCCGCTCAAGAGATGGAGCAAAATCGTGAGCATGTTGAGCGTCTTACTAAAAAACTACATGAAGGCATTACTAAAAATATCGCTGAAATTTATCTAAATGGTGATGCAAAACAACGTATACCAGGCAATTTAAATTTAAGTTTTGCTTATATTGAAGGTGAATCAATGATTATGGCAATTAAAGATTTAGCTGTCTCTTCAGGTTCAGCTTGTACGTCAGCTTCTTTAGAACCTTCTTATGTATTGCGTGCTCTTGGCGTGGATGAAGAATTAGCTCATACTTCAATCAGATTTGGTATTGGTAAATTTACCACAGATGAAGAAATAGATTTTGCTATCGAAACTATTAATAATTCGGTGCAAAAATTAAGAGAAATGAGTCCTCTTTGGGAGATGGCTCAAGAAGGTATTGATTTGAAATCAATTGAGTGGGCAGCTCACTAATTTATTAATTTTTTTAAGGTAAAAAATGGCTTACAGTTCAGAATTAATGGAACATTACAATAATCCTAAAAATGTTGGTTCCTTAGATAAAAAAGATAAAAATGTTGGTACTGGTCTGGTTGGAGCACCAGCTTGTGGTGATGTAATGAAGCTACAAATTAAAGTGTCAGATGATGGTATCATTCAAGATGCAAAGTTTAAAACTTTCGGTTGTGGTTCGGCAATAGCTTCAAGTTCTTTAGTTACTGAGTTAGTAAAAGGTAAATCAATTGATGAAGCTGGCACAATTAAAAACTCCGATATTGCTAAAGAGTTATCTTTGCCTCCAGTAAAAATTCACTGTTCAGTTTTAGCAGAAGATGCAATCAAAGCAGCAATTTCTGATTATCAAGATAAAAAATCTGGTTAAGCCACAAGCATAATTAATGTCTGAATTTAAAAATAAGCGTGTCGATTATTTAAAAGTTACTGATAGTGCCGTAGCTGAAATCAATAAAAAGATTGCAGCTAAAGAAGATGTTTTCGGTATCAGAGTAGGTATCAAAACTAGGGGTTGCTCTGGCATGGCTTATAATATCGAATATGCTGATGATAAAACTGTAAATGAATATGATGAATTGGTGGATATCACAAAAACCAATATTTTTGTTGATCCAAAAATTTCACTATTCTTAATCGGTACGCAGCTAGATTTTGTTGAGAAAAAAACTGATGCAGGTTTGGTTATTGAATCGGGCTTTGTTTTTAATAATCCTAATGAAACTGGTAAGTGCGGTTGTGGCGAATCCTTCTATGTATAACCCATATTTTGGGTGCTTTTCAAAATTTTCAGACCACCGGTTCCTGAGTGGGCAGCACACAGTGCTGGTTGTACCGAAGGGCAAGGTGGTCTTAAAGAATATAAAAACATATGCATAAGCTAGAATTATTACCACCAACTAATGTAGATGCTTTTACTAGACTGGGTCTAGCAATTGCTTTTGAATTAGATCAACAAAAGCTCGAAGAAAATTATGCTGAGTTGCAACAAAAAACTCATCCAGATAAATTTGTGGCAGCTGATCAAGTTACTCAAGCTTTGGCTTTTAAACATAATTTACTTATTAATGAGGCTTATAATTTACTAGGTAATGATCTAACACGTGCTGAATATATCTTAAAGTTGCATGGTATTATCGTAAATCAGGATGGTCCAGAAGCGGTAAAACCCGACCTAATTCTGCTTGAAGAAATCCTAGAAATTAGAAGTGCAATCGATGAATCATCCGACCCAGCTCAGCTAAAAAATTTTGCTACAGAAAATCAAGCTACTCAGCAAGCAACGCTAAAAATTATTACAGAAAATTTTCAGGCAAAAGATTTTACTAAAATGGCAGAGCAAGTTATAAAATTAAAATATCTGGTAAAAATTGCCGAGGATCTAAAATTAAAGCAAGCAAGAATTTAAATCATGAAACTTATCAATATCGAAGAAAGAGAGCAAAATGAAGGTGATAAAAAACAATTAGCTATCGGTATTGATCTTGGTACTACCAATTCTTTAGTTGCCTATTCAGAAAAACAAAAGCCGCAAATTTTAATTCCTCAAGGTGAGGCGGCAGAAATCAAATCTATAATTTCACTAGATAAAAACCAAAAATTTCAAGTTGGTAAAACCACTAATAGCAAAACCATTTCATCTTTTAAAAGATTAATGGGTAAATCTTTGCATGATGTTGATCAAAAGTTACGTGATTACCATTATGAATTTGCTAGTTCTAGCGCAGATACAGAAGCTGTAAAAATTAGATTAGGTGCGCAAGAAATTACAGCAGTAGAAGCGTCAGCTGAAATTTTACGTGCCTTAAAATTACGTGCTGAAACTGTATTGGAAAATGAAGTAAATAAAGCAGTAATCACTGTTCCAGCTTATTTTGATGATGCAGCAAGACAGGCAACTATGATGTCGGCTAAATTAGCAGGTCTAGATGTATTACGCTTAATTAATGAGCCCACTGCTGCAGCACTTGCTTATGGTCTTGATGAGGCTAAAGAGGGGTATTACGCTATTTTTGATTTAGGTGGTGGAACTTTTGATGTTTCGATTCTTAAAATGCAAAAAGGTGTCTTTAGAGTTGTTGCTACCAAAGGAGATAATTTTTTAGGGGGTGATGATATTGATCTATTAATAGCAAAATATTTGCTTAAAGATGTTGCTAATCAACCAGAGACTCAAGAAATTTTACATATTGCGCGCAAACTAAAAGAGCAATTAAGCTCAGCTGATTATGCTGAATTTTCAGGTTTTGATTTGCGCTTAGAACGTCTTAATAAAATTATCCAACCAATCATTGTTAAGGCAATTGATATTTTTAGATCATGTCTTGCTGATGCTGGTTTAGCAGCAACAGATCTGGAGGAGGTGGTGTTAGTTGGAGGCTCGACTAGAATTCCGCTTTTAAAACATGAGCTGGCAGAGTTTTTAGGTAAAGCTCCTTTAGATAATGTTGACCCAGATACTGTAGTAGCTTGCGGGGCAGCAGTGCAGGCTGAAACCTTAACAAATGGTACTGGTAATTTACTAATTGATATTATTCCATTATCACTTTCACTTGAAACTATGGGAGGTATTGTTGAAAAAATTATTCCACGTAATAGTGTAATTCCAATTAGTGTTTCACAAGAATTTACTACGCATAAGGATGGTCAATCTGCTTTGCAAATTCATATCGTGCAAGGAGAAAGAGAATTAGCTAAAGATAATCGTTCTCTAGCTTTTTTTGAATTAGAAAAAATACCCGCTATGAAAGCTGGTGAACCACGTATTAAGATTAGCTTCCAAGTTGATGCTGATGGTATTTTAACTGTTAATGCAGTTGAACAAACCACAGAGGTCAGTCAAGAAGTTAAAGTTAAACCTTCTTATGGTTTGTCTGTATCACAAATGCAGGAAATGCTGCAAGAAAGTTTTAAAAATGCTAAATCTGACATGCAGCTGAGAATGCTTAATAAAAACTTTGTCGAGATTGAAAAATTAATCGACAATATCAATCGAGTGTTAAATGATACAGATTTTAAATTTGAGCCACAAACTGTCATTGAGGTGCAAAAGCTTTGTGTTGAAATGTCAGAAAAATCTCACAAATATAAAGAGCAAAAAGATTTTCTAGCCTTAGAAAAAACTCAAAAAAAATTAAAGGAGCATTTAGATAATTTATGTGTACTCAAAATTAGTCATATAACCTCAGCTCTCAAAGGAAAAACTATTGCAGAAATTAATGAATTGATGCATGATGACGCGGAATAATTATTGGTAAATTTATGCCCAAGGTGATTTTTATAGAAAATGGTGAAAGAAAAGAAATTGAAGCTGAGAATGGCTTATCAATTTTGGAGATTGCTCATAAAAATAATATCGGAGTAGAAGGTGCGTGTGAAGGTTCTTTAGCTTGTTCAACCTGTCACGTTATTCTTTCTGAGTCTTATTTTAATAAATTAGAAGAAGCTAGCGAAGAAGAAGAAGATATGCTTGATCTTGCTTTTGGTGTGACTCATACATCAAGATTAGGTTGTCAAATTATTATGAGTGATGAGCTAGATGGTATTGAATTAACTGTTCCTTCAGAAACTCGTAATATAGGCTAAATATGAATAATGCTGCTAAAATTTCTATAGTAATTATTTTATGTGCAGCAATTATTTTTGGAGTTTTTTCTTTAGTCAAAAAAAATACTCGTGAAAAATTAATCAGTGAAGCCAATCAAGTTATTGCAGAATATGATAGTTCGGCGCGTTTCTCTTATGATAATTTAGATATTAACAATATTCTTAGTCCAACTCAGCTAGTTTTTTCTGATGTGCGTCTTAAGTCGGAGAATTACACTATAGCTGCTTCTGAAGCTGTGGTAGATCTAAGTGATGAAAAAATCACTTATGAAAATTTAGAGCTAGATATTATTAATGATGCTGCCAAAGAGGCTAATTTGGGCTATAAAATTATGTTTTCTGAGCGTGTGCAAATCGTACAATCTCCAGATAAAGAAAATAGCTATAATATTAATCTTCCTGATAGTTTTGAGCTTGATATTGCTGGTGAGAGATCAGTTGCAAATTATTTGCCAGGCAAAAAACCTATAACTCTTACTTTAGATAATAATAAAGATTTTCAAAGTTTTTATTATGAAGATCAAGGGGTTACTATGGATAGTGCGGTAGAGGGTACTGGTATTAAATCAGAATCAACAAAGAATATTATCGATGTTAAAAAAACTGTAAATGCAGATGCAGATAGTTACGAGATTATTTTTATCAGTAATGAAAATACCTATGGTGATAGGCAGGCATTTAATATTAATGTGGATACTAGTTTTTCTAAAGCTAAAACTGATGATAGATTTGAAACTTATTTAGATATTAGAGATTTTTCAGTTTCTTTTGCTAATTATGACATTAAGTTTAGTGGTGAGCTATTTCAGAATTGGCAGAATTTTATTCCTTATGGTGACTTAAAATTTAGCTTTTCTAATTTTAAAGTAGCATTAGATGAGTTTTTTACAGAAGGGTTTTTAGAAGGTTTAGCAGCAGATCCTCAAATAGCACAATTAATCACTGATACTTCTACTGAGGATAAGCAAAAATTTGTTAAGTTTTTATCAGTATTAAATAATAGTGACTCAGATGATTTGCTATTAAATATTACCAGAAATTCTGCCGAAATGCCTACAGTCAATGATTATACTGTCCAGCAGCTTGAAGAGTTTTATAATAAGATCTTTCTAGATTCAGATACTTCTTCAGAAGAAGAATTGCCAGAATTACGTTAGTAGCAAGTGTTTTCTGAGCTTGCTTCCAAAAAATGTTTAGCCTGTGATGCCGTGAATCTTCAGCCAAATTTGCTGTGTAGCACATGTTACTCCACACTAAATTTTATTACCTATAATGCACAGGATAAATATCACGCCATATTTCTTTATCGCGATTTGATAAAGATTTTGTTGCTTGATTATAAACAAAATGATCAGCTACATCTGCTTGGTTTCTTGGCAAGCCAAATTATAGCTTATAGTAAGGAATATAACTTACAGTTTGAGTATGTGGCAGCTTTACCTATTTCTAGAAAAAAATTATTTAAGCGCGGTTTTAATCAATCTGCTGCTTTAGCAAAGAGGGTAGCTAAGCTTACAGGTAAAAAATTCTTATTTGATTTATTATATAGTAGTAATGCTGTTGAACAAAAAATATTGCGTAAAAAGCAGCGGCAAAAAAATCTAGTTGGCAAATTTACTCTAAATAAAAAATATCAACATAGTGGTATTTTTCGGGATAAGAATATTTTACTTATTGATGATATTATAACTACAGGTAGTACTTTTAGTGAAGCTTTAAAGCAGCTAGAGGGCATAGGTGCCAAAAAAATCATTCCTTTAGCTATAGCCCATCCCGTAATATATTAGTAAAAGTCTGTGGCACACATCTCCATTCTTCCTAATATTTATTGAATGAATTAATCCGTAAAGATTTTACTTTCGGTAATAATATAGTGCAGCGCTATATCATATTGTTCAGCAGGAATAGCTATTTTAGAAAATTGTAAATCATAAGCTACGCCAATAGTAGGGCAATTTAGTTTTGCTAGGCTACGATCATAATAGCCTTTACCGTAGCCGATACGCTGTTTTTGTTGATCAAAGCAAATTAGCGGGCAAATGATTAAATCTGGAGTTATTGCTTTGATACCTTGCGGTTCTTTAATGGCAAAAGCTTTATGGGTAAGTAAGGGTTCAGTGGTTGAGTAAAAATTTAGGCTTTGTTCCTCTGTAGTTTTAGGTAAGAGAAAGTTTTTTTGTGGATATTCTTTGATTAGTGGTAATAGATCAATTTCGGTCTTTTTAGGATAGAAGAGAGCAATATTTTGATATTTGCTAATAAAAGGTTTTAATTTAGTTCTAACCTTTTTATCCCAATCATTTTTCTGTATCTCAGGGACATATCGACGTTTTTCTAGATAGATTTTGCGTAATTCCTGTTTATTCATTTTGACTACCAAGATTTTATCTTAACATTACATATATTAAGCTATTATTGATATCAAGAATTTGGAGATATGTTTAATCGCTCAGGCAGTCCTCGTCTTTTAACAAGCTGATGTTGTTAAAAGTCTGTGGAATCTCGCTCTAAACACATCTTCAAATTCTTCTTATTGGTATTATGATATGAGGTGGCAATATTCTAGCTTGTTAAATAACTTAAAAAATTACAAAATATTAAGTCAGCAAAGCTTGACCTGTTTCTATAAAAAATGCTATATTGAGTAGCAAGACTGCTTGGTTCGACGAGACTATCGCTACTTCGGATCTATAATTTTTTTCTCGGGAGTAGTCCCTGTCGCTTGCCGTGGTAAGTGATATACATGCACCCACCTGTAACATAACAGGGTCTAAGTTTACTTTGGTCGACGGCCAAGCGGTTTGTTTCAAGCTTTTATATAGCTTCTAATTTTTCGATAATTGCCCCAATTTTGTTATCTATTAAAGAAATCTTTTCTTTATCATTTTCTTGATTACTAAGCTGCTCTTGCTGCTTTTTAGATTCATCCTCTAAATTTAAAGCGGTAATAATAAGTAGTAATTCATGCGACGCCTTATCACCAAGCCCAGCTTTGAAATGCGCATAGCGCTGGTTTAAATCTTCGCTTAATTGTAAAAGATGATTTTCTTCACCTGGTTTGCAGGAAATTTTATATTTATGTCCTCCAATATTGATTTCGATAATATTCATGGCCCTGAATAAAGAAATAGTGATATTTTTGAAAATACAATAAATCAGTAGTTTGGCAAGAGAATTTATATTAGCACATTAGCAATGTTACTATAACTAACAATGTAGCTTAATAAAATTAGCCAATATGGTCTTACCATGATCCGTGCCAATGCTTTCTGGATGAAATTGTACTGCCTCAATAGGTAGCTGCTTATGTTTAATAGCCATAATCACCTCATCTTGAGTTTTAGCAGTTACTTCAAATTCTTCTGGTAAAGTTTGCGGATCAATAATTAAAGAGTGATAACGCGTAGCCGCAAAAGGTGAGGGGATGTTTTGAAACACACCTGCCTGTTCATGATAAATTTTAGAGATTTTACCATGTACTGGTTCTTTAGCTTTGATAATTGTTGCACCAAAATTTTGTGCAATAGCTTGATGTCCTAAGCAAATACCAAAAAGTGGTGTGTTATTTTTAAAATTTTCAATCAGCTCAAGACAAATACCTGCTTTGTCAGGATCGCATGGTCCTGGTGAAATAAAGATTGCGTGAGGTTTTAGCTTCGTAATTTCTGCTATGGTGATTTGATCATTTCTAACTACCTCAACATTTACGCCAATATCAGCCAGATAATGCACGATATTATAGGTAAAGCTGTCATAATTATCGATTAGCAGAAACATTTACTTTATTTAATTGGCTTTGCTGTTAAAATTTTTTGGGTACTGTCCCCTTCAAGGATTTATAATATTGCTAGCACTATGAGTCAAATTGATAAAATCATCAGCAACGTATTAAGTAGCAAAAATCAGGATTTAGAACAGCATTTTTTGGGTTGCTTCAAAGAATTATATAAAATTCCTAAATTTAAAACAGGTTTGGATGTTATCCTTACTAAAGCTGAAGCAGGTATGATGAAATTTGAGCTTTATGAACCACATGAGCTAGCAGCAATTCATGGTTGCTCTATCACAGTAGGTAATATTAGTTTTAGTCAAAAATTTAAAAGTTTTATTCGTAAACAAAATCATTTAATCAAAATCAAAACTATTAATGTTGCGGTTTTAGCGCATGAAATTGCTCATGTTTTAGAATTTGAAAGCAGGTTAAACATTAAGCAAGGTTTTAAACCAGCCTTTCAAAAAGATTTGCTGGCTTTAGAAAATGCACCTTTAATGATTAAGCAAGCAATTAAACAAATTATGTTTACCGAATTGCAGCTTTATAGAAAAGAACAATATGATTCAGAATTTTTAGCCAGATATTTTGAATTATTAGCACGTAGTAAAGAAATTGGTGGTTATAGCGATAATTTTCATTTTAAATTTGCAGAGATTTTAAAGATTTTTCGTCATACTAATGAATGGATTCAACAGGTTTTTAATCATAGTCTTTTAGCGCAGACTAGATCTCACATTAGAAATATGACTGAGCAAATAGAGTATGATCAAAATCTACAAGATCATAGCCGCAAAGCGCATAATCGTAAAAAAACAGGAGAGAATTGGCGTAAAACTACAGGTTCAATATTTAATTAGTTGTAAAAAAGTTAAAAAATTCGTAAATTTGCGAAGAACTTTTTAAGTAGCAAATTATGTCTATTGGAATCTGGCAGTTAGTCTTAATTTTATTAATTATTTTAGTGCTTTTTGGTGGTGGTAAAATTCCTAAAATTATGGGTGATGTAGCTAAAGGTATTAAATCCTTTCGCAAAGAGATAGCAGATGAACAAAAAGCTAAAGTGAAAAAAGACAAGAAATAGAGAAAATTTCATTTGATTATAGCAAAACTAACTATAAAATTGCGTGCAATTTTTAAGCAATAAATTTTTCAAATTAAATCATGGCAAATAAAGGTTATATTACCCAAGTAATTTCGGCGGTTGTAGATGTAAAATTCCCTGATGGTAAGCTTCCCGCAATTTTAAACGCGTTGGAAACTAAAAATGACGGTAAAAAGCTAGTTCTAGAAGTAGCGCAACATCTTGGTGAAAACACTGTAAGAACAATTGCCATGGATTCTACAGATGGTTTGCAAAGAGGCGTTGAAGTTACTGATACAGATAAAGCAATTACTGTACCAGTTGGGCAAGAAACTTTGGGACGTATCATGAATGTGGTAGGTGATCCAATTGATGAATTAGGTCCGATTAAAGCTAAAGAAGCTGCACCTATTCACGCCACTGCTCCAGAATTTATTGATCAATCAACTGACACAGAAATTTTAGTTACAGGTATTAAAGTAGTAGATCTTTTAGCACCTTATGCAAAAGGTGGAAAAGTTGGTCTATTTGGTGGTGCCGGTGTTGGTAAAACCGTACTTATTATGGAATTAATCAATAATATTGCCAAAGCGCATGGTGGTTATTCAGTATTTGCAGGTGTAGGAGAAAGAACTAGAGAAGGTAATGATCTTTACCATGAAATGATAGATTCTGGTGTGATTAAACCAGATGATTTAAGCGCTTCAAAAGCTGCTTTAGTATATGGTCAAATGAATGAGCCTCCAGGAGCAAGAGCAAGAGTAGCATTAACTGGTCTTACTTTAGCAGAGAAATTCCGTGATCAAGGTGGGCAAGACGTATTATTCTTTGTAGATAATGTCTTCCGTTTTACGCAAGCTGGTTCAGAAGTATCAGCTCTTTTAGGTAGAATTCCATCAGCAGTAGGTTATCAGCCAACTTTAGCAACCGATATGGGTGCGATGCAAGAAAGAATCACTTCAACTAAAAATGGTTCAATTACTTCGGTACAAGCTATTTACGTACCAGCCGACGATTTAACTGATCCTGCTCCGGCAACTTCTTTTGCCCATTTAGATGCTACTACAGTATTATCGCGTCAAATTGCTGAATTAGGTATTTATCCTGCGGTAGATCCGTTAGATTCAACTTCACAAATTTTAGATCCAAGAATCTTAGGTGATGAGCATTATCAAACTGCGCGTCAAGTGCAAGAGACTTTGCAATCTTATAAATCATTACAAGATATTATCGCGATCTTAGGTATGGATGAATTATCTGAAGAAGATAAATTAACTGTGGCAAGAGCGCGTAAGATTCAAAGATTCTTATCACAACCATTCCATGTAGCTGAAGTATTTACTGGTATGAAAGGTAAGTTTGTTGCTTTAGAAGATACTGTAAAAAGCTTTAAAGATATTTGTGAAGGTAAATATGATCATTTACCAGAAGCTGCTTTTTACATGGTAGGTGGTATTGAAGAGGCTCTTGAAAAAGCTGAAAAACTAAAAAAAGAAGCTGCATAAATGGCAAGCAAGCTACAAGTAAAAATTGTTACTCCTGAAAAAACTTTGCTTGAAACTGAAGCAGAGCAAATTGTAGTTCCGGCTACAGCTGGTGAGATTGGCTTTATGTATGATCATGTGCCTTTACTTACTTCTTTAACAGTTGGCTATATCAAATTTTACAATGCTGAGCAACTAACTGAAAAATATTTATTGCATTCTGGCTTTGCCCAAATAAGTAATAATGAGTTAACTATTCTCGCTGAAGAAATTATTGATGAGCAAAGCTTAAATAAAGCTGAGTTGACACAAGAAATTACCAGATTAACTCAAGAGCTGAAAAATGCTGTAGCAGCTGAGGAATTGCAGAAGGCTGAGAAGTTAGACTCTGAGCTTACATCGCTCCAACAAATCTTCTCCTTAATTTAG
>CAXDRM010000020.1:0-19520 GCA_963991775.1 uncultured Rickettsiales bacterium
ATAGTACTTAATGCGGCTCTTGAGTGAAGCGAAGCTTTGTACCGAAAGATCCCTTAAATGTTTAACTATTCAGCTTTTTTGGCCCCTCGGTAAAATTCTCGGCTAAAGCCGAGAATCACTCGGGAACCTAAGTTTTTAAATTCATATTTTTTATTTTTGTCCGGTAGTATGAATGTCTAGTACGCTACGTTTTTCAAAAGACTACTATGATTTTCTACTTTCAACGTAAAAGGGCTTTTGTAGAGGATTAATCTGACGTTTCCAAAGCTAGCATTTGCTGATAGGATGGGCGTTTGCGGATGATTTTAAATTGCGTGTCAGATACTAAAATCTCTGGAGTTAAAGGACGCGTATTATATTCCGAAGACATTACCGCACCATAGGCACCAGCCGATCTTAAAACTAATAAATCACCTGCTTTTAACTCAGGTAATGCTAGATCCTTGTGAAATACATCACTAGTTTCACAAACTGGACCAACAATATCATAATTTTCTGTAGAGCTATTAGCCTCCTTAACCGTGACAATTTCATGCGCAGAACCATATAAAGCAGGACGCAATAAATCATTCATCGCTGCATCACATATGGCAAATTTTTTATGCCCAACATCTTTTATCAAAACTATGCTAGTTACTAAAACCCCTGCATTAGCTGCGATTAAGCGACCTGGCTCAAAGATGATTAACTTATCTTGAAAAGCATATTTATTCACTAATTCGGAAATTAAGGCACCATAATGGGCTGGATCAATAGTATCATGCGCACCGTAAGGCACGCCTAAACCACCGCCAAAATCTATGGTTTTTAGGATAATTTGTTGCTCTTCAAGCTCTTTAACAAATTCACAAACTTTAACAAAAGCCTGACGAAAAGTATCTAATTCGGTAATTTGTGAACCAATATGTACTGACACTCCGCTAAAATCAATATGAGCTAAAGTCTGCGCATATTTTATTACAGCAAAAGCTTGGTCAAGATCTACACCGAATTTATCACCCTTCTTACCCGTAGAAATTTTATCATGGGTTTTAGCAGCAACATCAGGATTAATACGCAAAGCTAGCTGAGCTTTTTTGCCCAACACTGCCGCACATTCATTAATTAAAGCTAATTCTTCTTTGCTTTCAGCATTAAATTGTAAAATATCATGCTCTAAAGCAAAATTTATTTCTTCTTTGCTTTTGCCCACCCCTGAAAATACTATTTTATTAGCAGCAATACCAGCCTCTAACGCGCGGTAGATTTCTCCTTGTGAAACTACATCTGCTCCACTGCCTAAACTGCCCAATAATTTTAAAATATGAATATTACTACAAGCTTTTACCGCAAAACAAACTAGTTTATTTTCAAGCTCTAACGCCTCACTAAGCACTTTAAAATGTCTAGTGAAAGTTGCACTTGAATAAAGATAAAAAGGTGTAGCAATTTGTTCAGCAATATCACTAATCTTTACTTGCTCAGCATGTAAAATATTTTGCTGGTAATTAAAATGATCCATAATTAATTATTATTTGGCTTAATATTTTGCTGCTCTGACTCACTAGTTTCTACTTCCGGCAAATATAATTCGCCCGCTACTCCACAAGCAGTTAATAATGTTAAAATTAGGCATAAAGGTAAAAATTTTATCATTTATTTATATTGCTTCTTAGCTTGTTGTAGAGCTTTTTTTACTTGCGATGCAGCAGTACCACCTTTTGATTTACGAGAATTCATAGAATTTTCTACAGTCAAAATTTTAAAAATATCAGCCTTTATTTTTGGCTCTATTTTTTGTAACTCGGTTAAAGTAAGATCTACTAGCTGTTTATCTTGTTGCTCAGCAAGTTTCACTACCTTGCCAGTAACATGATGTGCCTGACGAAAAGGCAAATTTAAATTTTTGACCAAATAATCTGCTAAATCAGTAGCGGTTATATAACCACCCTCTGTTGCTGCTAACATTTTATCCTGATTAACTTCTAAATCTGCCAACATGCCTGTTAGAGCTTTTAAAGCCACAATAATAGTGTCATAACTATCAAAAACTGGCTCTTTATCTTCTTGCATATCTTTACTGTAAGCTAGAGGTAAAGATTTCATTACAGTAAGTAAGCTAAGTAAATTACCATAGCTACGCCCTGTTTTACCACGTAATAATTCAGCAGCATCAGGATTACGCTTTTGCGGCATGATCGAACTACCAGTCGTAAATTCTTCGGATAATTTGATAAATTTAAAACCCTCACTCATCCATAATACTAGCTCTTCCGCGATGCGACTAATATGACTCATTGCTATAGCTACATTGCTTAGAAAATCTAAGGCAAAATCACGATCGGATACTGTATCTAAAGAATTTGCTGTAATATTTTTAAAACCTAATTTTTTAGCCACTAATTCACGCTTTAACGGAAATGAGGTTCCAGCTAAGGCAGCAGCCCCAAGTGGTAATTCATCAAGACGCTCCTGTGCAGCACTAAAACGCTTAATATCTCGACCAAACATCTCGATATAAGCATGTAAATGATGGGCAAAACTTACTGGCTGAGCTGCTTGCAAATGTGTAAAGCCTGGCATGATAGTATTAATATGCGGCTCTGCTTTTTTAATAAGCTGTGCTATTAATTCATGTAATAAAATTATTACTTCTTGATTAGCACGTTTTACAAATAATTTAAAATCTGTTGCAACCTGATCATTACGCGAACGCGCTGTATGTAACTTGCCTGCTACATCGCCAATTTTTTCTTTAAGCCGCGCTTCAATATTCATATGAATATCTTCAAGCTCTGCTTTGAAGGCAAATTTACCTGCGCTAATTTCTTGGTTAATAGCCTTTAGGCCTTTAATAATTTTATTGCTTTCAGCTTTGCTAATAATTTTTTGCACAGCAAGCATTTCCGCGTGTGCAATTGATGCAGTGATATCTTCTTGATATAGCTTTTGATCAAAGCCTATAGAGGCGTTAATCTCACTCATAATTTCACTTGGAGCTTTAGAAAAATGTCCGCCCCACATTGGGTTAGCTTTGTTTTTAGGCATTAACTTAGTTAACTAGTTGAGAATTTGAAAAATTACGATTAATAATATTCTTATTAATTTGTCCACAAGATAAAACTTAGACAGGTAAAATGCAAAAAAAAACGTTCAATCTTGTAGTGGTGCTCGCAAGCTGCGTCTTTTTTGCCGCTGCTAGCTTTGCAGTTTATAAGTTACTCTACAAGCAATCCTCATCCTTAATCACCGCTGGAAATAGCTCTGGCGCTAATGTTGCCGCCGATATAGAGCGAATCGAGCCAGCTACTAAATTACCTAATTTTAGTTTTACAGATAAAAATGGCAAAAAACGTAATATAGCTGAATTTAAGGGCAAAATCATTTTAATTAATTTTTGGGCAACTTGGTGTCTGCCTTGCATTGAAGAATTGCCTCAACTTGATCAATTAGAAGAATTATTCGGTGCTGAAAATTTAGCAGTAATTCCGATTTCTATAGATCAAGCGCTAGGAGTAGACGAATTAAAGAATTTTTACAAAAAACATCAGATCAAAAATCTGGCTATTTTCCAAGATAAAGAAATGCGTGCTTATGAATCGATAAATTCTTTTGGGATTCCTACTTCTGTTTTAGTAGATCGACAAATGCGTGCCCATCTTAAGGTTTCAGGCTATCTAAATTGGTTAGATCCTGAATTTGTTAATCTGATCAATACTATCCCTTAAGCTATGTTAGCAAAGCAAATTACCGAGAAATTAAAAGCTGAACTTAATTGCAGCGAGCTTACAGTGCATAATGAATCTCACCTACATGCGGGCCATAATGGCTTTGATGGTAGTGGAGAAAGTCACTTTAAAATTGAGATTGCTAGCCCAGATTTTTCAGGACTTTCGCGCTTAGAAATACACCGTAAGATAAATTTTATCTTAAAAAATGAACTAAAATATATACACGCACTTGCAATTAAAATAATAGGACTATAGATTCAAAAAAAACTTAACCTGGGTACTAGAATGTCAAAAAAAGCCTTTTCTTTGGTAGAATTATCAGTTGTTTTAATAATTATCGGTTTGTTAGCTGGAAGCGTTTCTGTAGCTAGCCGTCTTATTGAAGGAGCAAGATTACAAAGTGTAATGAAAGAGCTAAACCGTATTAAAACAGCAAGTAATGTCTTTCAAACTACATATGGTGCTTTACCAGGAGATTTAAGCAATGCTATGGATTATTTCTCTGCTAGCGACTGTGATAATATAGATGGCGGTACAGCAAGTAATGACAAATGTAATGGTGATGGTAATGCTTTAATTGACTTAAGCAATTCTGAAACTTCTTGTACTGAAAGACATAATTTTTGGCTACATCTTGCTTACGCTGAAATTTTAACTGCCAAAGTTAGAGATTGTTCTGCTTATTTTAAATCAACAGAATTTGATAATTTAGCTATTTCAGCACAAAATATTACTGTTGCTGCTTCTAATAATGCTGATTTGGGGCTTTATACTAACTTCTTTGTCTTAGGACAAACTGTAGCCGCAAGCTTAAGTGGTGATGCAGATGCAACATATGATAATGTAGGTAGCATCTTTACTCCAGCTCAAGCAAAAAAACTTGATGATAAGCTTGATGATGGCGTAGCTTATACAGGTTTACTACAAGGCTTTAATGGTGAAGATCAAGCTGGTAGCCAAGGTTCTGGCTGTTCTTCAAATGCGGTTAATGCTAGTAACAGCACTGATTATGTTACTACTAATAAAACTAGAGAATGTTATCTAGTTTACCCTATTAACTTAGTTTTCTAAATTAGGCTTTAATGTCCCGCCAAGGCTTCTCACTTGCTGAGCTTGCCACTGTCATAGTTATTATTGGCTTTATTGCAGCTGCAATTAGTGGCTCAAGAAATCTTGTCGAACAGGCTAAGCTTACTAAGCTTATCAGTGAAGTAGAGGTTTTACGCAGTGCTAATCAAAATTTTATCACAACATATAATTACTTACCTGGTGATTTTCCTAAAGCCACAGATTTTTGGGGCAGCTACCATGCTACTAACAATCCAAATGGCGCCTTAAATGGCAATGGTAATGGTATAGTTGATAATAGCGATAGTAATAGCTTTAGAGCTGACCCATTACGCATCTGGCACCATTTAGAATTAGCGGGTTTAATTTCAGGAAATTATGACCGAGATATCATAGATACTAATGCAGGTACTTTAATTTCTGATACACATATACCTAGATCTAAAGTTTTTTTTAATTTAAATTTCTACTATTACGGGTCTGACGTTAGCGCCCGAAAACCCTGGCTTCTAACCGGAAAAGAACGCGCAAATGACCGGCCTTTGAACGCAAGTTTGACGCCAAAACAAGCATATAATATTGACAGAAAAATGGATGATGCTATACAAAATGCAGGTTATGTCGTGGGGTATGAATCATATGGCGAAGATGATACAGAATCGCTAGAAAATTATTGCGATACTGTAGCTGCTGAAAAATATGATTTAGCAAGCGAAAAAGTTGTTTGCAATTTAAAATTCCTCGACATATTAGTTAAATGATTAATTAAATTTACAGGTACTCGTCATGAACTTAAAAAAGGGGTTTTCTCTAGTTGAACTTTCAATCGTGCTAATAATTATTGGTTTATTAGTTGGAGGTATTACATCTGGTAATAAACTTATCCAACAAGCTAAACTTAGAAAAGTTATGCAGGATATTAAAACTTACGTAACTGATATTCAAACTTTCTACGTAGAATATGACGCTCTTCCTGGTGACATTACAGATGCTGAAAGCTTTTTCGGTGCTTCTAACACTGATAATGGTGATGGTGACGGTAATGTTGAATATACTGGTAATACTGACGCAGACTCTGACAGTAACCCAGATGGTGAATCTTTCAATTTCTTTAAACATATTGAATTGGCAGAAATCAATACTGGTCTTAGCCTAACTTTAGGTGCTACTGATGCTAATTACAGCTCTACTAATTCTCCGGTAGGTCCTTTCTCTGGCACAATTTACCATAGTGAATATGATTCAGCTGGTGATCATAGTTTTGCGATTGCTAAAAATGCGGTTTACTATACTGCTTCAGATAATTCTACAGCTGACCATAATGGAGCTTTAACTGTAGAATCAGCTAAAGGTATCGATACTAAAATTGATGATGGTATCGCTTACTCAGGTGATGTTTATGGTGTAGATGGTGATGATGTAACTGCAGGTGATTGTTCTGCAGCAGCTGACGCAGCTAACACTTCTACCGATTATAATTCAAGTCCATCAGCTACTGATACTGATTGTTACTTAGTAGTTTTCTACTCAATTAACTAAGTAAAAATACTTGTAGATTTTTAAGAAGGCCGCTTTTTGCGGCCTTTTTTTATGCGCAAAATGATTCGCTCCCTTATTTTCTTTACTCTGCTTAGCTCTTGTATCTCTGGTAAGATTAAAAATACTGAGCTTGATTTACAAACACGCCTTGCTAACTCTAGCGAATTACAGCATTATCGTAAATTAGAAGCAGAGACTTTATCTCTAAATGAGAAAGAAGAATATTTCTTTAAACGTCTAAATGATAAATTTATTTATCCAGAACCTAAATTAGTAGCACGAGAAAGAGTTAATCAAGAATATGGTAGTTTTTATCTTGATGAGAATATTCTGCTACTATTTTATTTAAGTATAAAATATCAAGAAAGCGGCTCTGAACTATATCAAATACAGGCCCAAAAGATTATTGAGGCTATTTACTATTTTGATGAGCTAAATGGTTTTGACGGCTTTATGCCACGCTATTTAGTCTTAAAAGATGATAAATTAACTATTGCCTCAGAACATATTAAAACCAATAGCTATGCCTTATTGGCTCTAAGCTATTATGCTGCTTATCAGGCATTTCCTAGTCAAAAAATTAAAACCTTAATTACTAAACATACTGAGATTATTGCTAAATATTTTCTAGATAATCAATTAAATTTAGTTACTCCTAACGAGCAAAATATTAAATATGCTGCTCTTGATCACAAATTTGTGGTTAGCAGGCAATTAGATGGTTTAAGCTTTTTTGAAGCTGCCCTAGCTATTGTCAAAGAGGATGATCTTAAATCAGAGATAAGTCTGCTTCTTGCAGAGCATTACCGCCCTAAATATAAAAAGAAATTTAAACCTCTTTATGGTGAGCTATTTGGCTTCTGGCAATTAGCGAGTCCTTCTTCTAATTGGCTAAACTTACTAAAAATGTATAATTTAGTAAAAATTACTGATGATGAAATATATAAATTTATGTTTGCCCGGCTTTATCAAAAACTAGCTGATGAACAAAATATTTTTTATGATTTACTTTATTTAGATATTTTTCCTGATAAGGCAGTTAGTAAATTAACTTTAATTGCCGGCTATTTACAGAGCTTTCCTTTAGATTTAAGCGCTGCTGAAATTATAAACAGCCATAGAGATGATATTAAATTGCAGAAATTTCCTAAAATTACCAAAAATAAAAGATGGCTCTCTGCTAAAACAGCTTTGCCTATCTATGCCAGACCCTTAATGTATCATGAGTGGAAACGCAATCAGCTGCGTCTTAATGGTAATCAGGGCAATTATCTTAACCATGTTACTTTTAATGGTTTAGATTTTCTTTTAGCTAATGCTTTATATCAGAAGGCTTTAAGAGCTACTTTGCAATAAATCGCTGTAGCTCCTAAATACAAGGTGAAAAAAGTTTTGAGATATCATTTGAGAATGATTCTCAAAATCTTTGTACCCGTAATATTTTTTGTTGTAAATGTATTTTTTGCTTTTTTGGTTAAAATAATTGAAAATGCTTAAATAAATAAAATCGTACTTAAAAATGTATCACCAACAAGAGCTAGATTGGCTAGATCCTTTAAGCGCTGCACAAGCACTAGCAGATCATACAAATTATTTAGCCCTGCTTTATTCAGGAGCGCAATATAGCTATAGCGGCAATTTTTGTTATCTAGCTTGGGATGCGCTTGAAGTTTTTTCTAATAGTGAAACAGAGCTAAAAACAGAAATCATAAATAGCTCCTATTATCATTTCGGCTATCAAGCATATGAAGCTGGACCCTCTAACTTGCCCTCTGCTTATGTTGAGGCACCAAAGCAGCTCTTTTTTAAAGCTGCAAATATTCTAATATTTGATATTAATGAGCAGAAATTATCTTTACTTAGCAACTCCAGCAAAAAATTTCAGCTGCCCACCGCAATAGCTAAAAAACAAAATCAGCAAGTAATTTATGATTTTACCTCAAATATGAGTAAAGAGGCTTATTTGCAAAAAATTGCAGAAATAAAAGAAAAAATTTGTGAAGGTGCTTATTACCAAATTAATTTAACTCGTAAATTTTTTGCTGAATGCAAAAATTTTGCAGCAATTGAGAATTTTATCAAATTAGCCAAATTATGTCCTAGCCCTTATGCAGCATTCTTAAAATTTAAAGATCTACATATACTTTCTTCATCACCAGAAAGATTTATCTCTTGTGATGGTTCTAAAATTAATACTCGTCCTATTAAAGGAACCTTAGCTAAAGATAAAGGCACAGCTGATGATCTCTATAATAGCGGCAAAGATCGCGCAGAAAATCTAATGATTACCGATTTAATGCGCAATGATTTAAGAAGCTATACTAATAATATGCAGGTAGATAAATTATTCGCTGTTGATAGCTTTAATAATTTACATCATATGTCTTCAAGCATTTCTGCTGAATTGGCTGATAATTTAAACTGTTATGATTTACTTAAAAATTGTTTACCACCTGGCTCTATGACCGGTGCACCAAAAATTGCAGCTATGGAGGCTATTGAAAAATTTGAGCAGCAGCAGCGTGGAATTTACTCTGGAGCATTAGGTTATTTTGGCCCTAATAATATTTGTGACTTCTCTGTGATTATCCGTACCATTATCCAACAGCAAGAACGCGTTGAATTCCAAGTTGGTGGCGGTATAATTTATGATTCAAATCCAGAAGAAGAATGGCAAGAAACTATGATTAAAGCAGAAAATATTGCCAAGACTTTAAATATACCTCTTGAACAATTCAAAAATTTATAGCTTTCTTGCATAAAAAAATTATGCTTAATGGCAAAAACTGACTCATGAATTTTTTAATAATTTCTGCAAATTTCTACGAAGATATTTCTTCTGAGCTATTACTAGGAGCAACTCAAGAGCTTGAAAAAGAAGGCCATCATTACCATAAAATTTCAGTGCCGGGCTCTTTTGAGATACCAGCCGCGATTAGCTATGCTACTGACCTAGAAATCTATGATGGCTTTATTGCTTTAGGCTGTATCATTAAAGGAGAAACCTTACATCATAATGTGATTGCGCATGAAAGTGCTCGTGCCTTAAATGAATTAGCAATTAATATGAATCTTGCTATTGGTAATGGTATCATCACTGCTGAAGATAAAACCCAAGCGCTAGCTAGAGCTGCCGTAAAAAAACGTAACATTGGTGGTACTGCCGCACGCACTGCGCTTAAGATGGCTACTATACGTAATAAATTCCAAGAGATGCTTAGTTAAATTATGGAATTTACTGTTAAAAATCAGTTTAGCTATATGCGCCGTTCTCGCGTCGCAGCTTTACAAATTTTATATCAATTAGAATTTTATCCAGATAAAAATTTTACTGATATTGCCACAAGACTCTATAAATTATATGAGCGCGATTATCCTGAAAAAAAAGTTAGTGAGCTCTTAAATAAAGATTTTATCATTCAGCTAGTAACCTATGTTCAAGAAAGACCTGCCGAGATTACTGAATTATTAGAGCCTGAATTATTAGAAAGCTGGGATTTACATGAGATCTCCATGATTTTACGTTTGATCTTATTTTTAGCTATTGCTGAATTTAAACAAACTGACACTGATTTGGCAGTAATCATTAATGAATATATAGAAATTACCAAAGCCTATGAAAATGAGCGCGATGCACGCTTTGTAAATAGTATCTTAGAAATCTTAGGTAAAAAAATTAGAAATAATTAATGCTTAAGCCCAAAATGCAGAGAGTTTAGCTGTGCATTTGCGTATCAGGAGCATTTATAAATGACTTATCTGTCATTTATAAAGCGCAAGCAAATTAGAGCTGAACTGGAGAATTTGGGGCCCAAAAATAACATAATGTCTGAATTTTCTTATATTGATAAATATTTAAAACCTTTAGCTGGCGAATCTGGCTTAGATCTAAGTGATGATATTGCTCTTTTGGCTCAGGATAAAAACTATGCTTGTTCTAGTGATATTATAGTTGAAGGCACGCATTTCTTAGAAAATACTGAGCCGCGTAAAATTGCGCAAAAATTACTAGCTGTAAATCTTTCTGATCTTGCAGCAAAAGCCTTAACCCCTGAACATTATATGCTTAATTTAAGCTTAAATGATTTTTCTGAAGGTTGGTTTAAAGAATTTTGTGTTGGTCTTAAAATCATGCAAGATCAATATAATTTTAAACTTATAGGTGGTGATACTACTAAAACTTCAGGAAATATTGTAGTTTCTGCAACTATATTTGGTAGCTATCAAGATAATTTTATTCCCAGAAATAACTGCCAAGATGGTGACTTAATTTGGCATAGTGGTTTTATTGGCTCAGCATATTTAGGCTTAAAACTTTGTCAGGGTAAATTAACTGCTAAAAAAACTGCTCAAGATAAATTATGCCGCAATTATGAATTACCAGAGCCTCGTTTAGCTTTACAAAATATCTTACTTAATTATGCACATAGTGCGCTTGATATCTCAGATGGTTTATTACAGGATTTAGAACATTTGCTTAAATTTAATAATTTTGGCGCGAATATAGATTTAGCCAAAATATCTGTTGCGCTAGAGACAAAAGCTATCTGCCAAGAGCATGATATTAATTTAGCAGAATTACTAACTGCCGGTGATGATTATGAGATTTTATTTACTAGTAAAGCCGAGCATCAAGCTGATATTTTAAATGCAGCAAAGCAACTTTCCTTCCCGGTTAGTTTAATTGGTAAAGTAAATAATAATGGTAAATTAAGCTTTACTAATGCTCCTGATTCTTTCTCTATACCAGACAATCTCGGCTATAAGCATCATTGATCAGGAGAGTTAGGAGATGTATTTAATCGCTCAGGCAGTCCTCGAATTTTATCAAATCCATGTTGATAAAATTCTGTGGAATCTCGCTCTAAACACATCTCCTAACTCTCCTTCTAGCTATGTTGTATAAAATCAGTGTTGAGCTTTAACTACTGTATTATTCTAGAATATCCAATAATTCAGCCGTTACTTCTGGTTTAGTGCCGAAAAATTTTTCAAAAGCTGGTACTGCCTGATAAGCTAACATAGCAAGACCTGTGGCAATTTTATGATTATTTGCTAAAGCATCTTCAAGCAATTTAGTATGTAACGGCTTGTAAACTATATCATAAAATAATTTTTGCTCTTTTATTTGGTTAAAATCTATAGTGAGATTATTTTGACCATTCATTCCACATGAACTGCAATTTACTATGAGGTCTGCATGATTTATTGCAGCTAGTAATTCAGAAAATTCTGTTACTTTAAGATAAGGAAATTCTTGTTGTAATTTTTCTGCTTTACTTAAAGTACGATTAAGCAAATTTAACTCTGCAATATCTTCAGTGGCTAATCCTGCTATTAAAGCACGAGCTGCACCTCCTGCCCCTATTAGTAAAATCTTTTGCTGAGCAAATTTATATTCTGGATATTGTCTGAGCAAAGCATGTTTAAAACCATAATAATCTGTATTTGTAGCTTTTAACTGACCCTGTTCAACATATATGGTATTGACTGCTCCAATCTGTTCAGCAAGTTTTGAAATAGTAAAATTATGAGCCTTTAAGATTTTGAAAGCTGCTTCTTTATGAGGTATAGTAATATTTGCGCCACTATAAGAACTAGCTGTAAAATTTAGCAAAAAATCTTCTAAATCTTCTGGCAAAATTTGCTGAGCTAGATAATCACCTGTTATAGCATAATTTTCTAACCAATATTTATGTAATTTGGGTGAAAGGCTGTGACTAATTGGATTACCAATTACTAATGCTTGTTTCATCTTTTTTTATTTTTTAATTTTTTTATTCTTTTTAACTTTTTGCCCCTGCTGGTTTTAATTCTTAAATTTTCTAATAATAAAGCTGCATATTCAGGATTTTTACTAGCAAATAAATCTTCCAGAACATCTACAATTATAGCTAATCTTTTTGCAAAATCTGTTTCACCTGCTAGCTTGTTTTTTATGGTTTGATTAAGATCAAAACCCTGCTGATTACTTATAATTAGCTTAGCGCTCATAATATTTTTGTATAATCAAAGCTGCTGTTTCCTCGATGGATTTTCTACTCACATCAACTATGGGCCATTTTTGTTGTAGGTAGATCTTTTTGGCAGCAATTATTTCTTCACGCACATTATCTAAAGCTAAATAGCTATTATCAGACTTAATTTCTTGATTTAAAAATTTGATACGGTTGGTTCTAATTTGAATTAAAATATCCGGATTAATCGTCAAACCAACAATATAAGGTTTTTTTACTTCAAAAAGTATCTCTGGTAATTCTACCCCATGAATGAAAGGCACATTAGCTGCTTTAAAACCTCGATGCGAAAGATAGGCACAAGTTGGTGATTTAGAAGTTCTAGACGGCCCTACTAAAATAATATCTGCCTCATCGAGATCTTCATTTTTTTGCCCATCATCATGATTTATAGTAAAATTAATTGCTTCAACTCGGTCAAAATAATCTTCATCTAACACATGTTGACGTCCCGATTTCTGTACAATTTTTTGACCAATATGATTAGAAAATTTATTAATTACATCATCTAAAGCTGCAATTGCTGTAATCCGATTTTTGCGACATTCACTTAATAAAATATTTAATAATTTTTCATTTAAAATTGTGTAAAGAACTATGCCTCCATTTTCTTTAACATTTTCAAGTATTTGTCTTAAACGTGCCTCTGTACGCACTAAAGACCACATATATTCCGAAGTTTCTACATTATTAAATTGCGACATTACTGCTCTTGATATAGCTCCTAAAGTCTCTCCGGTAGAATCTGAAATAAGATGTAAATTTAACTTCTTCATAATCTGTTGATAAATTGTTAATAACTATTAGTTAAAATTTTAGTTGTTACTCTTTTTAGTTATTTTTTAAGAATTATACCAATAGTTTTCAAATATTTTTAAATTTTGTTGATAAGTTAATCTAAACTAGGATTTATATATATCTTTAAATTTGATAAACTGTTGATAACTCTGTTTAAAACTCGTATTTTACCTTTTTCAAATTCAGTTTAATAATAATGAAAAATATAAATAATATTATTAATAATAAATCTGCTAAAACAGAAAACTTCATCTGGCTAATGCGTCAAGCTGGTAGATATTTACCTGAATATCAAAAAATTAGAGCTAATCATAATAATTTTGTCGAATTTTGTTATGCTGTTGATGATGTAGTTACTGTAACTTTACAACCAATAGAAAGATTTGATTTTGATGCAGCAATTATCTTCTCTGATATTCTATTAATTCTTGATGTTTTAGGAGCTAAAGTAGAATTCATTCCAGGTTTTGGACCAAAAATCACTGCAGATTTTACTCAATTTATTAAACATCAAGATACTGATCTTGAAGATTTAATTTCAACTAAACTTAGTAAAGTATATGAAGCAATCACTCTAACTCGTAAAGAGCTTGCTCCAGAAAAAAGTCTAATAGGTTTTGTAGGAGCATTTTGGACTTTATTTGCTTATCTTATTGAAGGTGGCTCTAGTAAAAATTGGCACAAAGCCAAAGAATTTTATTACAAAGAACCACAAAAATTTTCTGCTATAAAAAATATTTTAGAAAAATCTTTAATAATTCATTTACGTAATCAAGCTAAAGCAGGCTGTGATATAATTAAAATCTTTGATAGTTGGGCAGGAATTTTAACTAAAAGCCAAATTACAAATTTAGTAATAGAACCTACTAAAAATATTCTTGATGGTTTGGCAGATATAAATGTAACAAAAATTTGTTTTCCTAGAGGAATAGGTTCAAGTTACCAAGAATTCTGCAATTTAAATTTTGATATTTATGCTCTAGATTATACAGAAGATATTAATATAGCTCAGGATATTTACCACAAATATAGAAAAATCCCGCAAGGAAATCTAGATCCAGCTTTATTACTTCTAGATGATTATCAATTTGCAGCTCAAGAAATAACTAAAATTCTTGCAGTAACCCAAGATATACCTGCAATTTTTAATCTTGGACATGGAATTTTACCTGAGACCAAAATAACTAATGTTGAAAAATTAGTTACACAAATCCGTTCTATTTAAAAATTATCATAAAACGCTAATAAAGCTATTTACATAAAATCTTTACAGGCTATGGTTGTTTTCAGGGTTTATCCTAAATCAACAAATTAAAGGAAGTTTACAGATGAAAAATAGAGCATTTACCTTAGTTGAGTTATCAATAGTTTTAGTAATTATTGCTTTGCTTATTGGTGGTATATCAATAGGAACTAGGTTAATTTCGGGTTCAAGACAAGTTGCTGCCCAAAATATGTCAGATCGTTCACCTATCTTTGAAATTTTCAATAGTGAATTAGAAGCTAGTGTAGAATTATGGTTAGATGCTAATGATGCTAATACAGTAAAGAAAGATGCAAATGGTTTAGTAACTGAGTGGCGTGATAAATCTAAAAATGAACGCCATGCTCTACAAGCAACAGAAACTAATCGTCCTTCGGCTGTTTCACGTGAATTTAATGGTTTAACCGTAATTGATTTTGATGGTACAGATAACTATCTCAGTACGCAAGATACAGTTTTAAATCCAGGTTCAAGTGATTTTTCAGTGTTTATAGTTGCTAATTTTGATAGTTCAGGAAATTCTGAAAACTTGCTTTCTCAACAAGATGGTACAGGTACAGGTAGAGCATATTTAAGAGATAGTGGTTCTAATGTTATTGAATCAGGAGTAGGAGGTGTTTCTACTACAGCTCAAGCTATAGTTACTAGTAAATATCAGATCTATAGTTTAACCCATGATAATTCTGCTAATGAAATTTTAATTTATACTAATAATAGCTCTGAATCTGCTTCAAGCATAGCTGCAGAGCAAGCTACAGGTGTGTTAAATATAGGAGCAGCTAAATCTGCTACCAATTTTTTAGATGGTACTATCGGAGAAATTATTATTTTTGATAAAGTGTTGAATAGTCAGGAGAGGAAGGAGATTTATAACTATTTGACCACTAAGTGGAACCTCGAACTCACCTAAAATCAGCATATTGTGCAGCCTTTTCTGAAACACGATGTTTGCAACACCATGTTTCAGCAGAGTACTTCCCTTCAGCTGATAAAAATTTGCTCATGTATTATCTATACATTCCGCAATTTTTCCAGCTGAGCTCAGCAAAAATGCAAGCACAATATGCTGATTTTATAGAAGTTTTTTCTATAAAATCTAACGAGCTTTGTCGAAAACATGGCTGCGGTACTCAAGTACTATTTGTACGATACGTTCCTCGCCATGATTTCTCCTAGTCCTTCATCTACGATCTTTGATTTGATGGCGATTTCAGTAATGAAAAATGCAAGCACAATATGCTGATTTTAGCTATTAGCTCGAAAGACTTGTCTCCTAGTCCTGTAACCACGATTTATTAGTTTTTAAATTAACTTCTAAATTGTTACTTCTAACCACGGAGTAATTCGATGTTATTTTGATACTTAGAATTATCTCCTGAAAATACCGCAGAGCCAGCTACTAAAACATTTGCACCAGCTGCTTTAACTAAAGGAGCAGTTTTTGCATTTATGCCACCATCAACCTCAAGATCAATATCCTTGCCTGTAGCATTAATTTTTTCACGTAAAATCTCTATCTTGCTAATTTGTGAATCAAGAAAATTCTGTCCACCAAAACCAGGATTTACAGTCATCACTAAAATAAGATCTAATTTATCTAAAACATAATCTAAAATTTCTGGTGGCGTAGCAGGAACTATACTTACCCCAACCTTAACACCAAGAGACTTTATTTGCTCAATAGAACGATCTAAATGCTTTACTGCCTCAGCATGAAAAGTGATAATATCTGCGCCTGCTTCAGCAAATTTAGCTGCAAAAAAATTTGGATCATCAATCATTAAATGCACATCGAAAATTTTTTTAGTAAATGGACGTATAGATTTAATGACTCCAGGTCCAAAAGTAATATTAGGTACAAAATTACCATCCATTACATCAAGATGAATATAATCAGCACCGGCATGATCAATATCTTGTGCCTCTTGACCAAGCTTAGCAAAATTTGCAGAAAGTAAAGAAGGAGAAATTTTTATAGGATTTACAGGCATTTAAAAAGCTCAAATAATTTATATTATGGATAAAAATTAGCAGAAAAAAAATTTTTGTAAATTTTAGAGAATTAATATACTGTGTGTGCTTTCAAAAAATACTTAAAAATAGGTAATAAATGTTTCCTTTAATTTCTAGCGCATATGCAGCAGATGCTGCCCCAGCAGCAGCACCAAGTTTTATTCCTTTAATTCTAATTTGTATAATCTTTTACTTTTTTTTGATTCGTCCCCAACAAAAAAGATTAAAAGAACATAATCAAATGGTAAATGAGCTTAAAAAAAATGATGTAGTTGTTACAGCAGGCGGTTTAGTCGGAAAAGTAGTTAAATTACATGATGAAGATATTATTCACATTGAAGTTGCAAAATCAGTTACTTTGCAAATAGTAAAAAGCACTATAACTTCTGTTAATAACCGAAAATATCATGAAATTGCAGAGACAAAAGCAGCTGCACCTAAGGCTAAAAAGAAAACAGCAAAAAAATAGGGCATAATGTTTCATATTCCAAAATGGAAGATTATTCTTTCAGCAATTGTCTGTATTTACGCAATTTTTGTTTTATTAGGAAATTTCAGTAATGCTGATAATAAAGCTAAACTTAATTTAGGCTTAGATTTGCGTGGTGGCGCTTATTTACTACTCGAAATAAATCATGAAGCATATTTTCAAGAAAAAACAGCAATTCTGCAAGAGGAAGTAAGAAGTAAATTACGTGCGGAACGTATCGGCTATTCAAATCTGAGTATTGTTGGTGATAAAATAAAATTCAATATACGTAATGTAGAAGAAAATTTAGTCAAAGCTTTGCGGAGTATTAGCACAGATATTGATATTGAACAAAGCGGTATGGAAGTTACAATCAATTATAATGCTGATTTCATTAAGAACCAAAAAATCAAATTATTAGAACAATCTGTAGAAATAATTCGTAAAAGAGTGGATGAATCAGGTACTAAAGAACCTTTGATTCAACCGCAAGGTTTAAACCGAGTTATCTTACAAGTGCCAGGTTTAAGTGATCCCGAACGTTTAAAGCAATTATTGGGAAAAACAGCAAAATTAACTTTTCAAATGGTTAATCAGGAAAAGCCTGTAGTTGACGATTTATTCTATCAACCTGAAGGTTACAAAATTTTACCTTCTAATGAAACACAAAATGACCGTAAATTATATTATCTAGTATCTGACAAAATAGAAATTAGCGGTGAAGCTTTAATAGATGCGCAAGCAAGTATTTTCCAGGGAAGTCCGCAAATTAATTTTACTTTTGATAATCGCGGTGGCAGAAAATTTGGTGAATTAACTAGCGCTTCTGTAGGGCGTTATATGGCAATTATTTTGGATGGTATAGTAATTAGCGCACCAGTAATTAGAGAGCCTATCTTGGGAGGTAAAGGAGTAATTTCTGGTAATTTCACACCTGAATCAGCAAATGATTTGGCAGTATTATTAAGAGCAGGTTCCTTACCAGCACCACTTGAAATTATAGAAGAAAGAACAGTTGGACCAACTTTAGGGCAAGATTCTATAGCTGCAGGTAAACAAGCTGTCATTATTGGTTTTATAGCAGTGCTACTATTAATTTTGATTATTTATCGTAAATTTGGCGTGTTTGCTTTCTTGGCTTTATTGATGAATATAGTGTTTATTTTTGCTGCTTTAACAGCGCTCGGTGCAGCCTTAACTTTACCAGGCATAGCAGGTATAGTATTAACTATCGGTATGGCGGTTGATACAAATGTCTTAATATTTGAGCGGATCAGAGAAGAATCGCGTAGTTCAAAATCGATTTATGCAGTAATAGATCAAGGCTTTAACCAAGCTCTAAAAACCATCATGGACTCGAATATTACTACTTTAATAGCGGCTTTAATCTTGTTTAATTTTGGTTCTGGTCCAGTTAAAGGTTTTGCAGTTACTTTATCAATTGGTATTTTAGCCTCGATTTTCTCAGCGATTTTTCTTACAAAAATCTTAATTTATCTGTGGATCAAAAAATCTAAACCTAAAAAGATCGAACTATAGGTTCTTTTGCGCATCATCTTCTGGTCCAGTAGCAACTTAGTTGTATCACAGTCATATCAAAAACTGGAAGCAAAGAGAGGGATTTGGTAAGTTATGAGATCAAGCTTAAATTAGAAAGCCGAGCCTTTAAAGTAAGCATCGCTATTAAATTGCTTACTATTAAAATCTGTATTGCTGCCACTAAACCAATTAGCTGAGTTACGAGCTGGTTGATAGATTTGAGCTTCATTATAAGCATTAGCCCCAGGATTAGCTTGGTTAGCTTGTTGTTGCTGATTTGCTGGATTTTGATAATTGCTATTATTTAGATTAGCAGCATTGTTATTATTTTGTATATTGGGCTGCACAAAACGTTGTTGTCTGTAATTATTATAGTAATTTCCTGATGGTTGAGGATTGCCATAGACATTATTATAGTTATTTACATTATTGCCGCGATTATATGTTGCTGGAGGAGCATAATTATTAGGATAATTGCTTGGACGAAAATTATTATTTGGAGCTGCTTGGTTATAACCATTTGCGTTATAATTATAGCTCACATTATTATTAGAATTGTTCTTTTTGTAACCAGTACCGCTTGCTAAAGAATCAACCGTGCTTTCGGAATATCTGCCACTACAATCTTTAGAAATCATTACAGATTGCACTTCTTTCATTTCTTTTTGTACGATTTTTTCATTACGATTCATAGCGTAAGTTTCAATTACGGCAGGTATGACAAACATATATCTTAATTTAAATTTATCATTTTTTCTGACATCTGCTGCATCTTGACGTAGACGAGACATTTTTTGACCTAATACGTCGCAGGTTAGATTATAATTACCTCTAGAATAACGATAAGTAGTACCTGAGCTTAGGCATGAGCTAAGTAACATGGAAGATGCTAAAACTAGTACTGGTAATTTAAAATTTTTCATAACCTTTTACCCTAAAGTTTGGCTATATTATAGCATAAAATCAATATTCAGTCAAACTACCCCACGAATTAAAAAAAGGGGGTTTAGCATTGTTAACATGACACTTTTTTATTGTAAAGCTTATACTAGTTCTTGGGTCTATTGGTAATTTTGTTAAGAGTCAAAAAGCGTAGTATTTTT